>JAGLFE010000082.1 GCA_023144675.1 Thiomargarita sp.
AAACATCTCTTTTATTTGCTATTGTTTTCAGAGATTCTAACATAGATTCAGGCAGGCGAAGTGAAATAGTTTTTAGTGATGGTTTAAGATTTGAAAATGAGACTTGTTCAGCTTTTTTCCAATTTATATATTCAGTTGAATCATGAGAAATCCAAAATTCTCTTTCCTGTTCTTCATTTTTAAATGCAGGTATTTTTTTCATTGTTGTAACAAAAACAAAAAAAAGTAGAATAAAATTGCTAAAAAACCGCTTTTCTATTCTACTTCTTTATAAAAATATTTAACTAAATAATGGAAATTTTTCTAACTCTTCAGTAACGCCCATTATATAGGAATACAACGTGTAGCTTGAGGTCCTTTTGGACTTTGAGTTGCTTCAAACTCTACAGTTTGTGCTTCACTTAGAGTTTTAAACCCATCTCTTTCTATGCTAGAATAATGAACAAAAACATCTTTGCTACCATCCTCTGGTGAAATAAACCCAAAACCTCTAGCTTCATTGAACCACTTTACGGTACCTTTTTGCATACCTTTTATAACCTCATCAATAAATCACTACTAAAATTATTTAGCAGATAAATCAAAAAAAATAAATGAATGCTAAAATAATTATTTATTTCAACATTAATAACCAAGCAACATCTTTTTTAAAAATATTTAAAAATAATAAACGTTACTAATACTATAGATTAGTCTATTTTGTTAAAAACTACAAACTTTTTAATTATAAATTTTAAATTATTATTAATAAATACCAAGATTATCCTATTAACCATTTGATTTTACTAGCTTTATAAACTTTATATAATATTTAAATTAAAAATTAATAATTAATATAAATAATTATAATAATATTATGGTTAAATTATAAATAATTAAAAATTAGCCAATTAATAATATAATAATGTATTTTATCCTATTTGTGAAATTTAAAATATGTCAAAAATTCAACGAGCATTAATTAGTGTTTCCGATAAATCTAATTTAATTCCATTTGCAAAATTATTAGATCAACAAAATATAGAAATACTATCTACTGGCGGCACAGCCCAATTACTAAGAGAAAATGATATTTCAGTTACCGAAGTATCCGATTATACCCAATTTCCAGAAATGATGGCAGGTCGAGTAAAAACCTTACATCCTAAAATACATGGTGGATTATTAGGGCGGCGTGAAATAGATGATGCAATAATGGCAGAACAGCAAATTTTACCAATTGACCTGCTAGTTGTGAATTTATACCCGTTTGAACAAACAATTAAACAACCCGATTGTGATTTAGCCACCGCAATTGAAAATATAGATATTGGCGGTCCAGCGATGTTACGTTCAGCGGCTAAAAATCATGAAGCAGTAACCGTAGTAGTTGATGTCAATGATTACAACCAAATTATAGCAGAAATGGCTGAAAATGAGGGCGCAATTACTGAAACAACTCGATTTAATCTAGCTTGCAAAGCATTCAGTCATACCGCTTATTATGATGGCATGATTGCTAATTATTTAGGGCAAATCAATACCCAAAATGACGATAATTTCCCCTCAACTTTATCATTGCAATATCAAAAAGTGCAAACTATGCGTTATGGCGAAAATCCGCATCAAAAAGCCGCTTTTTATGCCGAAGCAAAACCGCAAATAGCCTGTATTGCCAGTGCCACTCAATTACAAGGTAAAGCCCTGTCATATAATAATGTAGCCGATGCTGATGCCGCCTTAGAATGTGTTAAATCATTTAACCAACCAACCTGCGTGATTGTAAAACATGCCAATCCTTGTGGTGTTGCGATTGGGGAAAATATTTTTACCGCCTACAATCG
>JAGLFE010000083.1 GCA_023144675.1 Thiomargarita sp.
TTGGAAAGAAAAAGAGCAATTCTTTTATTAGATGATGCAGCTTTGTCATTAACTCCAGAATATTTAGTTGAATTTTTTGATGTTTTTAGAAGTTTGAAGACAATTAATATTGCACCAAAGGCTTCGGTTTATCCCGGAACAACTGTTTATGGACCTCGATTTCATGTTGGACATGATGCCGAAAAAGTATCATCATGGTTAGAAATCCGTAATGAAAATTATAGTCAGTTTATGGGTGGTTTAATTAAACTAAGGTCATTAGACATAGATGAAATTAATAAAGATATTGTTGAAATATTCAAATATGCTGCATTTGGTATTCCACGCCATTTTATTAATTTATTGAGGAATTATAATCAGTCTCAAGATAAGGTATATCAGCAACGTTTTAATAATGTTATTGAGCAACAAGCTGAATCTATTAAGGTAGAATATTTGTCTTTTACAAAAAAGCTTCCTCAGTATCAAAATATTATTAATACCGGTTGGCTATTGCATGAAAAAATGGTTGAAATTATCACTATTGATAATAAAAATATTGCTGTTAGTGATGAAAAACAACTCCAATTTAGTATTTTAAAAGAACATGATTTGACACGAGATAGAATGTTTCAGTTCCTGATTGAAGCTGGATTATTGTATGAATTGGAAGAATTGAAGGGAGGTTCCAACAAGGTATATAAACGTTATATACCACATCTATTATTTCTTGTTAAAAGTAGAGCTTTTAGTACTGGTAAAGGTTTTAAAGCTAGCGAAGTAATTCAATTCATTAAAAGACGGGAGAAAAAGCTTTCGATTAGACGGGAACTATCTAATGTTTTAGACAGTAAAGATATAGAACTCAATTTAAATTTACCTTCTTGTCGAAATTGTGGTGCAGAAAGACTAACAGAACAACAAAAGTTTTGTCATAATTGTGGTAAAGAACTGGTGCGACAATCAACTTTTGATGCGTGTATGGAAACCCAAATTAATGAACTACCTTTTTTAACAAAGTTGCAAAGACAAAGAATAAATGAACAAACAGGGTTGCATACAATTGGTGATTTTTTATTAGTTCCTGATCCTGCTACTAAATTGCGTCAAGCAAAGCAAATTGGTCCTATTCGTGCTGACAAAATATATAAAAAAGTAGTGGATAGAATAGAGGAATTTTTATCATAATGCCGAAATTTACTTATCAAGTAAATAATTCTTCCCAAGTTACTAAATTTGATACACATGACTTATTTGATAAAGATTACGTTGAACCAAATTCATCTGCAATTGATACTTTTTTGGAAAAAACAGAAGGTTTAAGAAATTTACTAAACAAAAATCTTATAAAAGAAAATTCTGGCGAACCAAAAATACCAAAATATTTTGCAAACTTAATGATATTAGCTTATATTTCAGCAGTTGAAAGTTATTTTAGAAAAATAATCAGAAAAGTAATTTTAATTGATAAAGTTGCTCAAAAAGCATCTGAAAATCAAATTCTAACTTATGGAGCTGCTATAATTCACAGTCCAGATATGTTACCTGAAGCATTATTGGAAAATTGTTCTTTTGCTAGTAAAAAAAATATTATTGATGCAATACGCACTTTTATAGGTATTAAAGGAAATATGCCGAATGATGTTAATGACATTCTTGAACATTTTTCCAAAGTTTGTCAGTTAAGACATTGTATTGTCCATCGTTTTGGACATTTAGGTTCTAAAAATATGATTGAGTTAGGTTTATCTAAACATAAAGACTATTTGGAGAAACCATTGCAATTAGATTTTAATAAATTAAATGAAATTTTTTTAGTTTGTAATAGCACGGTAAAAGTAATAAATAACTTTCTGTTTCAAACAATAATAACGAGAACTGTAACAGAAAGAAATATAAACTGGTGTTGGAATTTCGATGACGATAAAGAAGAATTTACAAAATATTATGAAACATTTGCTTCTAAAATAGAACCTCCTAATAATAATGCAACAGTTAAAGAAGCGTATGATAGATTTAAAGAATATTTTAAAACATAATAACTCGACTATCAGATTTTTATTTGTTAATTTATAAGTAACTTAAAAAAGTTAATATCAACAAAACAATATACTTAAATTCAATAATTGGTAGCTATTAGACTGAGTAAAAAGGTTGCCTCCATTATTTTATACACGTTCAAATCCACTCAATCTTGCTCAAAACTTTTAAATGAAAATTAGCGGCTTTACCTTTATACGTAACGGAACTCTATTAGGTTATCCTTATCTTGAGAGTTTAGAATCTTTAACCATGATTTGCGATGAAATTGTTGTTGCAGTTGGTCAAGGAAAAGATGATACTTTAACCCGAATTCAAGCGTTAAACAATCCTAAAATTCGGATTATTGAAACTACTTGGAATGAATCCATGCATGATCGAGGTTATGTTTATGCGCAACAAAAGATGATTGCTCAATTTAATTGTACAGGTGATTGGGCTTTCTATTTGGAAGGTGATGAAATTCTGCATGAAAAAGATGTACCTAAATTACGGGAACTACTTTTAAAACATGTTGACAATCCAAAAGTAGAAGCAGTGGTTTTTGACTATCATCATTTTTATGGTTCTCCAAATACATTAGCAATCAGTCCAGGTTGGTATCGCAAAGCTCCTCGAATTATTAAAAATACCTTTCGCAGTTATGCAGGCGGTGGGCTTTATTTCGTGGTCTTGCATAAAAATAAACAGGGTCGTTATCCTTATGCAGTGCCAGCAAATATTCACCTGTATCATTATGGACATGTTAGACAACTAGCTAAAATGGAAGAAAAAATTCAGCAAGTTAGCCAATATTGGAAACATAAACCGCAAAAATTCAATACTTATGGAAATATTGATCCACAAGCCATTGCAAAATTTGCAGGTACTCATCCTAAAGTTATACAAAAATGGTTACAGGAAGAAGCTGAACAACACCTAGAATTTAATCCTGATTATAAATTGACCTCTCGTGAACGTCGTCATCGTTGGATGATGCGTTTGGAACGTTTATTTGGCTGGGAATTAAGTAAAAAACATTATCAGTTAGTTAAGATGCCATAAAAAGTATCTTAAAAATAATGCAAACAATATCTTCCTCACAAATACGGCGAATTTTAATCATTTTAGCTGGTTTTTTTATTCCTCTTTCAACCGCTGCCGCCAATATTTTATGTGCCAGCATTATTTTATTCATTTTATTTGAAGGCAATTATCAACAAAAGTTTAAAATTTTACGTTCCCATCCAATTGCCATCTTATCAGCATTATTATTTTTGGTCATGGCATTAGGTTTTATTTATACCCCCGTTTCATTAGTCGAAGCTGGAAAAATGTTAGATAAATATCGGGAATTTTTATATATTTCATTTTTCATTTTGATATTTCAAGACCAACGAGATCGACAATGGGCTATGTATGCCTTTATTGCTTCCGTAACCGTTGCCCTATTTTTATCTTATTTAATTACTATTACTGGCTGGCATATTGGCAAAGGAACTATAGAATCACCATTTATTTTCAAAAATCATATTACCCAAAGTTTATTAACCGCTTTAGCCGCTTATTTTTTAGCGATTCAAGCTTGGCAAGTTAAAAATTGGTGGCGATGGCTATTTATATTATGGATATTATTTGGTATTTTTAATATAATTTACATGAGTCCAGGGCGAACCGGCTACCTAATTTTATTTTGTTTAATTTTCCTACTTTTTTACCATTTCTATCATCTACGTGGCATTATAATTGGCAGTTTGTTTTTAGTAATTGTCTCAACCTTAGCCTATTTTTCTTCGGAAATTTTAAGGCAAAGAGTTAATGATATTAAAATAAGTTTAGAACATTATCAACAAGGACAAGTAGCCATCGAATCTGCCGAACTTCGACTTGAATTTTTAATTAATAGCTCAATTTTAGCAATTCAAAAACCTATTTTAGGACATGGAACTGGTAGTTTTAATTATTATTATCGACAATTAGCTGAAAAAAAAGGTATTTTTGCAACTACTAATCCTCATAATGAATATCTTATGATTATGATACAATGGGGCATAGTAGGTTTGAGTTTATTTATTATCTTGCTTTATGCAATGTGGAAAGTAAGTAATTATCTAGTTACGCCCCAAAAAATGATGGCACAAGGATTAGTTATTACCATTGCTGTGGGTTGTTTAGTTAATTGTTTTTGGTTGGATAGTACTGAAGGACATATTTTTGCTTATTTAATCGGTATGTTTTATGGAGGATTGCCATTATATGAAGATGGTACAATTATCGTGTAATTTTATATTTTTCAATCTGCTATTTTAATCAACTAATTATGACAGCTTCCAATTTAAAACCCAAAAAAGGATAACCATTAATGATGAGAATAAAAGACAAATACATCAACCCGTTTACCGACTTCGGTTTTAAGAAATTATTTGGAACTGAGTTAAATAAGGCTATTTTAATAGATTTTCTAAATGAACTATTAAGAAAAGAAGAAGGTAAAATTGTAGATTTAACCTATTTATCTAATGAACATCTTGGTCGGGCAATAGAAGATAGAAAAGCAATTTTTGATATTTACTGCGAAAATGAGAAAGGCGAAAAGTTCATCGTGGAAATGCAAAAAGCCAAGCAAAATTATTTTAAAGACCGCAGTATTTACTACTCGACGTTTCCAATTCAGGAACAAGCTCAAAAAGGTAATCAATGGAATTTTAAACTTAAAGCAATTTACACTATTGGGATATTAGATTTCATATTTGATGAGGATAAAAAGGATAAAGAAGTATTTCATCATGTGGTGCAATTATTTAACAAACAAACCCAAAAAATATTTTATAATAAGCTGACTTATATTTATTTGGAAATGCCTAAATTCACCAAAAGTGAAGCCGAATTAGAAACACATTTTGATAAATGGCTATTTTTGTTGAAAAATTTATCGAATTTCAATAATCCTCCAACTAAATTGCAGAACGAAGTCTTTAAAAATCTGTTTGAACAAGCTAAAATAGCTAATTATTCTGATAAAGAATATAGCGAGTATGAAACAAGTTTAAAAGTTTATCGTGATTTGAAAAATTCAATAGATACAGCATTTTCTGATGGAAAAGTTGAAGGAAAAGTTGAAGGTAAAATAGAAGGTAAAATAGAAGGAATAATTGAAGGTAAAACTGAAGGAGAAAAAAATAAACAAATAGAAATTGCAAAAAATTTGAAACAATCTGGCATATCAGTTATTATTATAGCACAAGCAACTGGACTAACACAATCAAGAATTGAGAGTTTATGATAACTATCCTAAACATCAGGTAACTATCTACCAATTAAAGCTTTAAATGCGAAAAATTTTAATATGATTGATGCGTTACATTTTATATATATTTCTTGATAGATAGTTACAACATCAGTTAAATACAAGCATTAAATTACAAAATCTAAATATTAACCATTAAGGATAAATTTATATATTTGCTCAACACAATTATTTAACAAATATAAAAAAAAAATAAATTATGAATATCACAGATATACTTACTTTTGGAGTTAATGAAGGGGTTTCCGACTTTCATCTCTCAGCTGGAGTACAACCTATGGTGCGCGTAGATGGTGATATGCGCAAACTAAATGTACCCGCTCTTGATCATACTCAAGTTCGCGATATGATTTATGACGTTATGAATGATAATCAGCGTAAAGAGTATGAAAAATACCTTGAATGCGATTTTTCGTTTGAAATTCCAGGGTTGGCAAGATTTCGGGTGAATGTTTATGTACAAAATCGAGGTGCTGGAGCGGTTATTCGTACTATTCCTTCAAAAATATTGAGTTTAGAACAACTTAATTGCCCCAAAATTTTTAAAGAATTTGCCATGACGCATAAAGGCATTGTAACCGTTACAGGAGGTACAGGTTCGGGAAAATCGACTACCTTAGCAGCCATGATGAATTATCGTAATGAAGCGGAATATGGACATATTCTGACTATTGAAGACCCAATTGAATTTGTTCATCAATCTAAAGGTAGTTTAATAACTCAAAGAGAAGTTAAGCGCGATACTTTAAGTTTCGATAATGCTTTAAGATCGGCTTTACGTCAAGACCCGAATGTGATTGTGGTAGGTGAATTACGAGATTTAGAAACTATTCGTTTAGCTTTAGCAGCATCAGAAACGGGACACGTAGTATTTGGTACTTTGCATACCAATTCAGCAGCTAAAACCATAGACCGGATTGTAGAAGTTTTTCCAACTGCTGAGAAACCAACGGTGAGAACTATGTTATCCGAATCTGTTCAATCTATTATTTCGCAAGCATTATTGAAAAAACTTGGAGGCGGACGAGTTGCAGCCCATGAAATTATGGTTGGAACCAATGCTATTAGAAATTTAATTCGAGAGGAAAAAGTGGCACAAATGTACTCAGCTATGCAAACTGGACAAAAGTATGGTATGCAGACATTGGATCAATGTTTAGAAAAGTTGTTGAAAGATAGACTCATAACAAAAGAACATGCCCGTGAATATGCTAAAAATAAAGATAAATTTGCCTAATTTAACTTAAATTTAAACAGGAGAACAAGTATGGAACGCGAAGATGCGATGGGTTTTATTATAAAACTACTTAAATTAATGATTAAAGAAGGAGGTTCTGATTTATTTATTACGGCAGGATTCCCGCCAGCAATGAAATCGAAGGGCAAAATGATACCCATTACTAAAAAACCTTTATCGCCTTCTGATTCAATGGCATTAACTCAATGTATTATGAATGATAAGCAACTTAAAGAGTATGAAGAAACCAAAGAATGTAATTTTGCTATTCATCCACCTGCTTTAAATCGTTTTCGAGTTAATGCCTTTATACAACAAGGTTGTCAGGGGGTTATCATGCGAGCTATTGCCTCTGAGGTACCCAATTTTGATAAATTAAAATTACCAGTAATATTAAAAGACCTTATTGTTGCAAAAAATGGTTTAATTGTAATGGTAGGTGGAACTGGTTCTGGTAAATCGACTACTATGGCGGCTTTAATTGACCATCGTAATGCTAGTAGTTATGGACATATAATCACATTAGAAGACCCGATTGAATATGTTCATCCGCATAAAAATTGTGTAGTTACTCAACGGGAAATTGGCGTTGATACTGATTCTTGGGAAAATGCTTTACATAATACTTTACGTCAAGCTCCAGATGTTATTCTATTAGGGGAAATTCGTGATGCTGAAACTATGAACTTTGGTATGGAATTTGCTCAAACTGGGCATTTAGCCATGGGAACTTTACATGCTAATAATGCTAACCAAGCGATTGACCGTATTTTAGGCTTTTTTTCTACGGAAAAACAAAAAAAGTTAATGCAAGATATTTCATTAAACTTAAAATCAATTATTTCACAACGTTTAATTAAAACTGTTGATGGTGGAAGATGTGCGGCTATAGAAATTTTAATTAATTCTCCACTTATCCAAGAATTGATTGCCAAAGGAGATGTTGGTGGAATTAAACCAATTATGGCTAAATCAACTGCTTTAGGAATGCAAACTTTTGACCAAGCTTTATTCGATCTTTATGAAGATGAAAAAATTGATATAGAAGAAGCAATTGGAAATGCTGACTCAGCAAATGAATTACGTTTACGTATTAAATTAGAAAGTAAACATTCTGAGGGCGGCTTAGGTTCATCTAGTCTTACTTTAGAAGATAAACCAAAAGATTAGGTATTTTAGAAGTAAGCAATTATAGGTAGTCTTGAAAGTAAACCTGTTAAGCATTTAATATTTAACAGGTTTTTTTTTGGAAAATTACTGCACTAATTATTTAACAATTTTTGCGATTTGTCTTAATTCTATTAACCTTGTGCATTTAAAGTTTGCCCATTTATTTTATGGCTATCAGGTCCTATTAAATATAAATATAAAGGCATAATATTCTTTGGCAAAGTTGACTTAGTTTGGTCTTCGCCGGGATAAGCAGCCATTCTCATTGCAGTTCGACAATTGCCTGGATTAATTGCATTAACTCTGATTTTAGTATTAGTTTCCAATTCATCCGCTAAAATCTGCATCATACCTTCAGTCGCAAATTTAGATACCGAATAAGCTCCCCAATAAGCTTTGCCTTTACGTCCCAATGGCGAAGAAGTAAAAATAATAGAAGCATTTGCGGCGGTTTTCAATAAACTTAAACAGGCTTTTGTCAATAAAAACGGTGCATTTAAATTTACTTGCATTACTTTATACCACATCTCAATATTATAATGTTCCAAAGGGGTTAAATTACCTAAAATAGCGGCATTATGTAATAAACCATCTAATTGCTTAAATTCAGTTTCTAAAGTATTAGCTAAATTCTCATAATCGGTAGGGCTTGCCCCTTCCAAATTCATTGGGTAAATAGCAGCTTGGGGATATCCAGCTTGTTCAATTTCATCATAAACTGCTTCTAACTTTTTAATAGTGCGCCCAAGTAAAATAACCGTTGCGCCATAAGAAGCAAAACTTTTAGCAGCGGCTTTACCAATACCATCGCCAGCTCCCGTAACTAAAATAACACGATTTTTAAGAAACCCAGGAGAAGGAACATAATCAAACATTTTGTTTACTCTTTTGAACAAGGTTATTAGGGATAAAATAATTTCGTAACTATTTTACTAAGAATTGGTTTGTTTGAAATATCGTAGCTTTGGACTCCGAAACTTTTTTATTTTCTATACGAACCTTATTTTAAAATTTAGTTGGTAAATAGTTAAATAATTTCATTATAGCTATTTGGAAAAAGATATTAAATTCTTTCACAAAATAAATCATTTTTTGGATGAAAAAGGATAATAAGCACGTAAAAATTGACAATAATATTCAGAAAGATTATTATTCAAATAAATTATATAGATTCATTAAATTAGTATTACATAAAGCGGTGAATCCAATTGTAACTAAAACTGGTAATTGGTGTGTGCCAATCAAAACTAGGTAATTCTCTCTCCCAATTATAATCAAAACTAGTGCTTGGTGTGTGCCAATCAAAACTAGGTAATTCCATTTCCCAATTATAATCAAAACTAGTACTTGGCTTATGAAATTCAAAGCTAGGTAATGTCATTTCCCAATTATAATCAAAACTAGTGCTTGGCTTATGAAATTCAAAACTAGGTAATGACCTTTCCCAATTATAATCAAAGCTAGTACTTGGTTTGTGAAATTCAAAACTAGGTAATTCTCTAGCCCAATTATGAGTAAAATTAGGGTCTTTCTTATGGGATTTTATAGGTTGATTCCAATCATAATTATCAGGCATAATTTTATTCCAGTTTGTTTAATGATTAAATACTATTTCTTTATATAAATTAAATAATTATACTATTTTTTGATCCATTTTTTTAACATGATGAATTAACCAATTAACTATTTCATCTTGAATCCTTAAAGATACGTACAAAGAACTACCATTTTTTTGATAATAAGTTTTAATTTGTTGAAAATTTTTCTTAAAAGTTTCGTGAGCGGCTTTATGCCTAGTATAATTAGGATCATTGCATTGCAACATATAGTCTTCTTCGGTTGCAAAGTGAGTAGTAACATAATTTTCTAAAAAATTGATTGCTGTTTCAACCTCTTCTATGGTATTACCATCACCAATAGACATAATTAAATCTCTAATCAGATTAAACAACTCTTTATGTTGTGCATCAACGATTGGATTATTAGTTGCCATATCTGCAGTCCATTTAACTGTTTGAGCAATTTTATCCCAATTATCACCTTGTTCAACTGCAAAGAAATTTTGACAACGTTTAATATAAATCAAAGCAACTCTATCTTGCGGATTCATTTGCAAACATTCCTGCATAAGATTTTGTACCGCTTTAAAATTATATTCTTGATATAAATTAGTCGCTTGCTCAAATTTCTCAATAGTAGCTTGTTTATTTGTTCTAAGTTGTGATTCATCGGCATCAAAAATTTCAAAAATCCTAATCTTTTCAGAACGACCCTTGACTTTTATTTTATCTAAAAAGCGCATATAATACTTACCAGGATTATTTAATTTATCAAAAGTATTTTGACTAATAATCAAATCATTACCGTAAGTTTTAGTAACATTTTCTAGTCGTGAAGCTAAATTTACTGCATCACTAATAACAGTGCATTGTAAGCGATGTTCTTCTCCCACAACTCCAAACATCAATTTTCCCGTATTAATGCCAATTCCAATTTTAATTGATTGTTTTTCGGTCTTATTAGATTCAGTTAAGGCATTTAACATGGCGATACCAGCATCAATTGCAGAATCAGGATTTTCAAATAATGCCATAATTGCATCACCGATATATTTATCAATAATTCCATCATATTTACGTATAATTGGTCCCATTAATTTTAAATAATTATTAATAAAATTAAAATTTTCCTGGGGCGACATTTTTTCAGATAAAGAGGTAAAAGAACGAATATCGGTAAACAAAACGGTCATATTGGTTTCTAAATTATAGCCCATTTCAATTTCTGTAATATTATTTTTATGCAATAACTGTAGGCATTCATTGGGTACAAAACGAGCGTAAGATTGATTAGTATTTTTTAACATTAATTCCGAATAATTGATAGAATCCAGCATATTATGCATAGCGTTGGATAGCCTGCCAGTTTCATCTTTGGAATCAATATTAAATTTTACTTCCCGTTCTCCATGAGAAATTTTATCCGCCATAGTTACCAATTTTTTCAATGGTTCTATTATGGAATTTACAAAAATATAAGATATAAAAAAAGTTCCCAATACTATTATTATCATTGTTATTACTACCAAAATAAAAGTGGTTTGGGCTTTTACCTTAAATAGGTTGGTAGAATAATTTAAATCATCCGTAATTTGATTTTCTATATTTTTTAATAAATCTATTCTTTTAGTTGCTAATTTCCACCAATAAGTGGGAGACATACCAATGCTTCCACCTTTTAATAAAAAATCCAAAGCTTTGATAGCTGTTTTATCATCAATTTTAACTATAATATCAATACTTTCTGCTGTTTTATGCTGTTTTTTGAGTTGAATAGCAACATCTAAATTTTTTCTATAGTTAGCAAAAGTTTCTGCAACTATTGCAATATTTTCAATATCCAGAACAGAAATTCCTTTAATTTTTCTATATTTATGAAAAATATTCTCAGTTTGTTGATATTTATATTTAAAACCATCGATATAACTTTGTTTACCACGTAATATATAGTTTTTAAATTGATGAATTAAACCACCATAGCCAACTTGAGACTGTAATTCAGTTATTAATTGTAATTTAATTTTTTGAGTAAAAAGAATTTGCCTAACCTTAGCAAACTCTATTAATAACGCCTGATTTTGGTTCATAGCATTATTATAAATTTGTTTTTGGATAGGACTAGCAAAGAAGAAAAACTCTTTAGTATAATTTTCTTGATTTTCAACCAGTGAAATAAACCTTTCATACATTATAACTGAGAAAAATCCTTGACTAAAAACATTGTTTAGAATTCCTCTTTCGATCCCAGCTTTTTCCTTAGCTTGCAATAAGTTTACATAAGATATGATTTGATTGGAAAGTTTAGCGTCATCAACTAATGTGGAAAGATAATTAATGTTGGTCAACAATAAATTGATAATATTGGTATAAAATTTAAGTTCTGCATCTAAAGAAATAAGTAATTTATCAATTAATATTCTATTAGCTTTAATTTTATCAAATGCTAACAACAGGTTATCCACTTTACGTATAAGACTACTAGCAAAATGTTCAAAATGAAAATCGTCTAATAAAATTTTTAATTCGGCTACTTTACTATCAGTTACTCGTCTTTGTTGTAATAAATCCTGATTGAATCTAGTTGCTTTACTTCCAATAAATCCCGCTGATAAACCACGTTCTTTTTGTAATTCGTGAATTAATGCCGTAGATTTAATAGCTAATTCCACTAATTCCTGAGATAAATCCATTTGATAAACTAACTCTTGCTTTTCCCAAGTAATTCCAATGGTAAAATACAATAGACCAAGCATTGGAATAGCTAACATTAATGCTAATTTATTACTTATTTTAATGTTTTTTAACATATTTTTTCCCATTTATGGAGTATTTAATAACTTTTCCCATCTCCGTATTTGTTTTTAATTTTAATAAACGAGATTCTAAATTATAGGAAATATCAACTTGTAAATCAGCTATTGGGGCTAGTTCTCCTCCTTTTTCAGCCCATTCGATTAAAAAAATTGTATTTGGTGCTGAATAATCCCGAATGCCTAAATATTCTAATTCTTCAGGATCAATTAAACGATAAAAATCAAAATGATAAATATGGTATTTGCCAATTTGATAAGGTTCAACTATAGTATAAGTTGGACTTTTCACCGTTCCTTGATGCCCAAGTTGAGATAAAAAACCTCTAGTTAAAGTTGTTTTGCCAACCCCCAATTCGCCATTCAAATGAATAATAATACTATTTTCATAACAGCAACAAGCTTGTGCCAATTTTCCACCAAAAGCTTCCATTTCACTGGCATTGGCAATAAAAATTCCTAATTCATCTTGGATTAGCATAATAACGTAACCAAGATAATAAATCGCTGGGTAATAATCCCCGTTCACCTTCTTTTGCAGCCCGATCACCTGCTTTGGCATGCAAACAAACACCTAAATTAGCCGCATTAATATTAGAAAAACCCTGTGCTACCAAACCAGCAATAGTGCCAGTTAATAAATCTCCCATTCCACCACTAGCCATACCTGGATTGCCGTGCGTACAAATATTAACTTGTTCAGTCCCATCTGTAATCAAAGTTCCCGCTCCTTTTAAGATACAAATTCCTCCAAAACGTACTTGTAACTCATGAACTGTCCTAAAACGATTTTTTTGCACCTCTTTGGTAGAAATTCCCAATAACCGAGCCGCTTCTCCAGGATGAGGAGTTAATGTATTATTCGATAAGCGAACAGGTTCTTTAGCCAATAAATTTAAAGCATCTGCATCCATAATAATTGGCTTTTTTACTTCCTTAATTGCCTGCAACATTAATGCTGACCATTCTGATTGCCCTAAACCTGGACCAATTGCAATCACATTGGCTTTTTCTAACAAAGGTTCTAGTTCTTGTACCGTTTCAATTCCATGACTCATAATTTCTGGGCGAGTTAAACTTAGTAAAGCTGCATGGCTATTTCGAGTAGCAATACTGACTAAACCTGCTCCGACTCTAGCAGCCGCTTCCGCCGCTAAACAAATTGCTCCCAACATTCCATGTTCACCACCAATCACTAAAACATGACCAAAATCGCCTTTATGAGTAGTTCTATGGCGTTTGACCAGTAAAGGTTTTAACTGGTTATAAGTAATACGTTTAATCGTCGATTTGACTGATTTATAGATTTTTTGGGGAATTTCTAAATCATGGAAGTAAATTTTACCGCAATAATCAGCTCCAAAGCCTGTAAACATCCCTGGTTTTAAGCCAATAAAACTTACTGTAATACTCGCATATACCGCGATAGATAATACATCACCAGTATCAGCGTGTAAACCTGAAGGAATGTCAATCGATAAAATAGGACAACGACATTTATTAACGGATTCAATTACTTCATACCATTTTTCAGCAATTTTACGGTCTAATCCAGTGCCAAATAGCGCATCTACCACCACATCAGTAATTGATAGATTTCCGGAGCTAAATTCTTGCACTTGCAACCCAACTTGAGTCATTGCTTCATAGGCAAGCAAGGCTTCCCCTTTTAATTTGGCAATATCACCAATTTGCGAGACAATGGTATTATAACCTGCTAAATAAGCCAATCTTGCTACAATATAACCATCGCCAGCATTGTTGCCTATACCACATAAAATTGTTAAATGTTTGGCTTTGGGATAATTAGATTGTAAAATTTTGAAAACAGCCGTTCCAGCGCGTTCCATTAAACAAATCCCTAGAATACCTATTTCTTCGATAGCTATTTTGTCTAACTCACGTACTTGATTAGCACTGTATAAAAGTGCAGGCAATTTTTCTTTAGATTTACTCATAAAATTATTTTTTACATGATAATTCCATTAATCTAATTGCAAAAAATGTGAGCGATAGTATTTCAACTCATCAATAGAATCATAAATATCATTTATAGCAAGATGGGCTGGATGTTTCTCAAATTTAGCGAATTTAGGTCGCCAACGTTGGGCTAATTCCTTTAGAGTACTAACATCAATATTACGATAATGAAAATACTGTTCTAAAGTTGGCATATAATGATATAAAAATCGTCTATCTTGACAAATGGTATTACCACACATAGGTGAAATATGAGCGGCGATATGTTTTTTTAAAAACTTTATGGTCAATTTTTCTGCGGTTTTTAAGTCAATATCACTACGTTGTACTCGTTTCGTTAATCCAGATTTACCATGTTGGCGAGTATTCCATTCATCCATAATGGCTAATTTTTCATTATTTTGATGAATAGCTAATACTGGTCCTTCTTCAACAACATTTAAATCAACATCAGTAACTAAAGTTGCAATTTCTATAATGGTATTTATAGTGGGGTCAAGCCCAGTCATTTCTAAATCAATCCAAATTAAATTACTGGCATCTGGTAACATAACACGCTTCTATTATTGTGTGTGAATAAGAAAAATAAAGGATGGGAAATGAGTAATTAAAAAGGCAGGGGGAGCTAGAGTAGTTTAAATACTATTCTAGTAAAAAATTAACTTCCAAGAGACTTTAATCTAATGGAAGTTAATTTTTAACAAATATTACGTCAATGATTCGTCAATATCTTTATCAGCCAAACTACGTGGCATAAATGGTAACAATCTTAAAGCAATAACAGTTAATAATGCCGCAATTGCAATACCACTAATACCCAATAAAATTTCCCATATACTAGGCACATAACTATGCATACTTGCCCCATCAAAAAAAGCGGAACTGGTTACTTCCATACCTGGAAATATTTCTAAAGGATAAGCTTGCCCACCTATAATAATTACATATAATAAGGAAAGCCCACCTATTAAAGTAAGCACGGAAGCAAAGGCTATGCTTGAACGACTGTGTGTAAACCGTTCATGGTAAAGTAATAGTAGAGGCAATATAGTGCCTAAAAATATATAACCAAACCAAAATAGTACTGTAAACACGCCGCCACCAGCTAAAAGAAAGTATTCAATACCATGTCTTCCTGTAAAATATAAATGAGTAATGTGATAAACAAATACGAAATAAAAAACCGCTGCAATGAAAACACCTAATAAAGTTTTAGGACGATGTAGTATATTTTCCCCTAAAGAACAACGTGTTTCTCGACAATCGATCAATAATGCAATAAGAAAAACTGCCAAACCTAAAGATAAGGACAATGCAATAAATAAAGGTGGCATAATTGCAGTATGATAAGCTTCTCTAGCAATAAGAAAACCAAAAATAGAACCAGTACCAGTAGTTAAAATCAACCGCCAAACAAAAGCAATCAAACCAACAGTTGGGTAATATTGTTGCATCCGCCGTTCCATCATAAACCACAAATATAAAATACAAACTAATAAAAATCCATTATATAAGAAGATATTCCAAGCAAAAATAGATTTAAAATTATAATTCGTCATAGCAACCACTAATCGATCGGGACGACCTAAATCTAACACTAATACACATAAACCTCCAATTAGCAAAGTAATTGCAAGTAAAGCTGATAAACGTGCTAATGGATGGTAAAATATTTTGCGAAAAACTGAACTAATGGAAGCAACATTTAATACTCCTGATGCGGCTAAAATCAGAAAAATTGCAAAAACATGAGGTAATCCCCATACAATCTGATTATTCATACCAGTAATGATATGACCATGATGTTCCATATTATAGGCAGAATATAAGCCCAATGCAATAAATATAATGGAAATTGCAATCCCTGCATAAAAAAGAGGACTACTACCTTTAATAACACAAAAAGTAACATTTTTCATCACTATAACCCCTGATAATGTATGCCTGGATTGAGTTTCATATCAGCACGTAAAGTTGTACTACTGATTTTCTTTAATGCTATAGCAATTTCACTTTCGGGGTCATTCATATCCCCAAATATCATTGCTTTATGTCCTGTTTTTTCACATGCTTCAACACACTTAGGCTTTTCTCCCCTATCAATATGGTAAACACATAAAGTACAAGCTTCAACTGTGCCTTTACCTCTTGGTGAATGCTGATTTTGGTCATTCAAGTGTTCATGCACAAAAGACCGAGCTTTATAAGGACAAGCCATCATACAATAACGACAACCAATACAAATATGTTTATCAACTAACACAATACCATCAGCTCTTTTAAAAGAAGCTCCTGTAGGACAAACATCAACACAAGGAGGATTTTCACAATGCTGACACATAATCGGTAATGAATATTCCTTATCTGTCTGCTTATCACGCAAACCAACTTTACGTATCCATTGTGGTTTAATTGCTGCTGGTACTTCTTCAGTTAAGTTATGTTCTTTCACACAAGCTTCTACACAACCATTGCAATCAGATGTACACCGGTTAACATTAATTAACATTCCCCAACGTTTATCAGAGGTTACCCCTTCTAACTCACTATAAGCTTGAGAAACACCATATAACATTACTCCCGGTGCAATAACTGCTCCAGCCATGATACTGGTGGTTTTGATAAAATCTCGACGATTTTGAGTGTTATCTATATTCATAATTAGCATTTTTCTCCTATTCTTCCGATAATTTTTCTTAAATTTGATGTTTGGAAATGAAAAATTAATAAAATCCAAAACTTAAAACCAGTTGAGTTTTAAAAGTCTAACAAGTTTAATAAATTTTAAAAAATTATTTTTTCCTCATTCCTTATCACATATTTTTAAGAAGCGTCAAAAATAAACTATCAAAAGAACCATTATTAGAAAAATTTATTCCCCAATCCATTGACTTAATAGATTTTCAAAAGTTCCTTTATTTACGGATTGCTTATTTTTAAGCGATGACCAAAGTTCCCAAGTAAAACGACTTTTGCCTTTATCAACCAACAGCATGATAATCTTATCTTCCCCATTATTGCCATAATGTTGCACATCCATTCTAGCAATAGCTCCGAGAATATTCATTTCTACTGGATTAAACACAATTTTATGTCCACCAACAATATCTAAATGTAAAGCATCAATTTCAAAATAGCTTTTATTTAATGAATCAAATACTTGAACTTGGTGAATACTTGTTTTAATATAACCACTTTTAGTATATCCTGATATCCAAGTTTGAATTTTTTTATATAATTCATTAGCCTGTTTGTTCCAGGTAATTTGTCTTCTTTGCCAAAAAGCCAATGTAGAATCAATTTTATGAGAAGCTAATTTCTTAAACTGTTCAGATAAATCAGCATTTATTTCAACTTTTATAGATGTTGTTTCAGATTTTGCTTCAGAATTTGATGTTGAAGATTTTGCTTCAGAATTTGATGTTGAAGATTTTGCTTCAGAATTTTTAGGTTGAGAAATAGCTTTGTTTAAACTTTTTTTCACAGCTGTCTTCTCAGACGTTTTTGATTTAGATTTTACAGATGTTTTTGCTTTAGATTTTGTAACTTTTTTTGCAGTCCCAAAAAATTCATCCCATACTAAACTATCTTTATTTTGAACTTTAAAATAACCTTGTTTTTCTAAAAAAGAAATAACTGGATTGTTAATAGTGAGTTCTTCTAATTTTTTAAGTGCATCTAAGTTATTTTCAAATAATTCTGCCCCAGCCTGCAAATTATGAAATTTACCCTGTTCAAATAAATTAACTCCTTTACCAATATTTGAAAAACCAATTTTTTTCAGTTCATCTAAATAAGTAACAACTGCAGGTAAAATATTTGTATATTCTTCCTCAGACAAGCCAAGCATGTCTTTCATTTTTTTAAATCTAGTTTTGAGATGAAATTTTTCAATTTTAGTTTCAAAACGACCACGTTTTTTTGAAAAAAACCATATAAATAACCCTTCATTGGAAGGAGATTCTTTATCTGGAATTAAGCAAGAAAAGCTTTCGCTAGCACCAAATCCATGATATTTAATTAGCTGTTTAACAAATTGTTCGATTTTTTGTTCCATTGACATTATTCTCTCCACATAAAAATTGAAAACCAATTAATTTCACTTAAAAATTAAATTTGATCAGAATTTAATTAACTATTTATAACCTTTTGAAAAAAAGATAACAAGCTATTAATTAAATGTATAACTTTTGTAATCACTCGCCAAAAACTAATTTAATCTGAGTAATTACAAATTTTCTTTAACTAAAAAAGTTTTAAAAATTACCTTTTTTTTAATTTGATTAAGAAAAAATAGAAGAAAAGCAGTAAATTTAGGAGGAATAAAACAATTTATTCTTCATCAGCACGACTTTCTTCATTAACATGATCTTCATGATCAGGATGTCCTGCATGACATTGGAAACAATCGATTGCAACACTTGCATATTCATGACAAGATCGGCAAAAATGTTCATTTCCCTCATGAATGTCAGGATATTTATCTTCTGCATTTGGAGTTACATGACAATTAATACAAGTTGATAAACTATAATTAAGATTTCTAATTCCTTTGTTCATAGTGTCATGCCGCTGATGTTTTAGATATAAACCATGCCAACGTCGCATTTCTTCAACTGGTTGAACGCAAACTGTATCGGCTTTTGCACTAGGTGGATCAGGCAAAAATAGTTGTTCCTTATTTACAGTTGTATCATTAGATGCACCTACTGTTGCAATGCCTACACCAACTAATAGTAAACTAATAAAGCCACTTAATAAAAAACGATAAATATTCATAATTTGTCATATTCCTTATGTGAATTGAGAACTGAAAATAACATCTACAGTTCTCAAATATTGAGTTTATTTATTCACCTAAACCCATACGAATATAACCAGTTGGACAAACATCAGAACAAATATGACAACCAATACAAAGGTTATAATCTGTATAAACATAACGTCCAGTAGTGGCTTCTTTTTTTGGTGTTCGTTTGACAGCTTCTTGTGGACAATAGATAACACAATTATCACACTCAAAACACATACCACAACTCATACAACGCTTTGCTTCAGTTTGTGCTTGTTCTGTATCTAAGCCTTTTATCCGCTCTGCAAAATGACCTAAAACTTCTTCCGCAGAAACTGGTATATCTTCACGTAAAGTACGTGCGGTATAATTAAAATGACTTAAAAACAATTCACTAGGTGCAACAACTTCATAAGCAGAACGATCTTCATAATTATGAATAGCATATTTAGCTAATGAAGTACCACGCAAATCACCACTTTCTTCTGGCACAAATTCTTCAGGAGATAAATCTGTTTCTTGTAATTTAGATAATAGATTAAAGTGATGCACGTCAACTTTGGGACGTTTTTTCTGATCAGTTTGGGTTAAATAACGATCAATCGTAGTAGCTACAATTGCTCCATGTCCGATTGCAGTAGTCAAAAGATGAGGAATGATAATATCGCCAGCAACAAAATGACCTTTACGTCCTTTTACCTGATAAAAACCGTCAGCTTCAATAAAGCCACGTTCAGTACCAATATCTTCTAAACCTTGGGATAAATCTCCAAATTGACCAATAGCGGATACAATCAAATCAGCAACTATTTCATATTCCGTGCCTTCAATTTTGGTTGGAATACCTTTACTGTCAACGGTACATTTAGCCATTTTTAAGCCAGTAGCTCGTCCTTCACTATCTAACATAACTTCCAACGGCATAGAACTACCATGAATGTCAACACCTTCACGTATAGCATCTTGTACTTCATGTTCAGCTGCAGTCATTTCTTCAATTGGAAATAATGATGTCAAAGTAACATCAGCACCTTCACGAGCACCCAATTCTGCTACATCATGTGCTACATAACCAATTTGTGAACCACCAGAGGCATTATCCTGTCCTAAATTTTTAACATTATCTTCCGCAATATGACTATAACCTAAACGTCTAGCCACAGAAGCAACGTCAATAGAAGTATCACCACCACCTACAACAATCACCCGTTTAGGAACTGAATGTTTTTGCTGTTGATTGAATTCTTCTAAAAAGTCAACTCCAGTTACGCAATTTGGTGCATCTGAACCAGGTACAGGTAATTTACGACCTGATTTACAGCCAACTGCCCATAAAACAGCATCAAAT
Source organism: Thiomargarita sp. (assembly GCA_023144675.1). Classification (GTDB taxonomy): domain Bacteria; phylum Pseudomonadota; class Gammaproteobacteria; order Beggiatoales; family Beggiatoaceae; genus JAGLFE01. Next base: position 20,202 of record JAGLFE010000083.1, read on the forward strand.
TCCTTTTCTATATCTTCGATATTAACATCTCTACCAATACGAGTATTTAATCGAACTTCCACACCCATATCAATAATACGATTAATTTCACCGGCTAATACATCACGTGGAATACGATATTCAGGAATACCATATCTCATCATACCACCTAATTGAGGATGATCATCAAAAACAGTACAACCATGTCCTTGACGACGAAGTTGATAAGCAGCCGATAAGCCTGCTGGACCACCACCAAGAATAGCTACTTTTTTACCAGTATCTTCACCAGCTGGAGCTAATTTATAATTTTTTTCTAAAGCAATGTCACCAATAAACTGTTCAACGGCATTAATTCCGACAAAGTCTTCTACATCATTACGATTACAACCAGATTGACAAGGTGCTGGACAAACGCGTCCCATTACTGCTGGAAATGGATTGGCATTAGTTGAACGTAAAAATGCGTATTCTTGCCAGTCAAGGTCTTTAGGTGGATTTTCTAAACCTCTGACAATATCTAACCATCCACGTATATCTTCACCGGCTGGACAACTTCCTTGACAAGGTGGAGTTCGATGCACATAAGTTGGGCATTTATGACTCCAACTTGCTTTAAAAATAGAATCTTTCAATTGTGAAACATCAAGATCGTTATCTTTATACCTGCGGAAAGTAAGCTTGGTTTCTGATGTCACTTGTTGAGCTGTTGTGGACATCTTACCTCCTTGTTTATTAATTTAAGTTATAAATTATATTTAGTAAGCAAACTAATTATCTAACAGTAAAATAAATTACTTTTCATCCGTTGATTCAACATTAGTCAACTCAATAGCATTAGAAACTAATTGGTGAATGCTTATAATTTGGTCCATTTCAAAACCATAATAGGGCAATATTTTAGCGAATTGAGTCTTACAAATAGCACAAATAGCAGCTAGATGGGTTACTCCATGATCATCAACTACTTGTTGTAATGCTTCCATACGTGGTAATACGCCTTTGACTCGTAATTCCATTAAATCATCAGTCAATAAACCACCACCGCCACCACAACAAAAAGTTTCATCATGAATAGTGTCAGGAGCCATATCATAAAAATTATTGCAACAAGCTTTAATCACTTCACGAGGAATAATAAATTGTCCACCTGGCATATTACCCATACTAGAACCCCTTGCAACATTACAAGAATCGTGAAAAGTAATACGCATATCATCATTAGCGGCTTTATTTAATTTCAAAGCTCCTTTTTGGATGAGATCGTAGGTATATTCACAAATATGTTGGGGAACTGGATAGCGTTTATCTAAGAAATCAAAAGGACCAGCTAAAGTATTCAGAAAACTATAGGCAACTCGCCAAGCATGACCACATTCGCCAAAAATAATTCGTTTTACTTTTAATTTTTTGGCTGCATCATGAATGCGCAAAGAAATTTGACGCATATTTTCATAACTACCAATAAACATACCAAAATTAGCTGCTTCAGAAGCATAAGAACTTAAAGTCCAAGATGCACCTACTTCATGAAAAACTTTAGCATATCCAATTAATCCATCAATATGCGGTTCTGCAAAAAAGTCAGCCGAAGGTGTGATTAATAATATTTCCGCTCCTTCTACATCTAATGGCAAGCGAACTTTAACTCCAGTTTCATCTTCAATATCTTCTTCCAAACCTTCTAAAGTATTACGTAAAGCTGGTTCGGGTAATCCTAAATTATTACCTATTTTATAAACTTTAGCAATAATTTCATTGCAATATTTTTGACCAATGCCAACAACATCTAATATTTCGCGGGCAGCCATAGATATTTCAGCAGTATCTATCCCATAAGGACAAAATACGGAACAACGACGACATTGTGAACATTGATGATAGTAATTATACCAATCATCTAATACTTCTCTAGTTAAATCTTTGGCTCCTACTAATTTAGGAAACCATTTTCCTGCAAAGGTGAAATAGCGACGATAAACTTGTCTTAATAAATCTTGACGAGCTACTGGCATATTTTTAGGATCATTAGTTCCAATAAAATAATGACATTTATCGGTACAAGAACCACATTTTACACAAGTATCTAAATAAACTCTTAATGAGCGATATTTAGTTAACAATTCCCCCATTTTATCAAGAGCAACCTGTTGCCAATTATCTACTAATTCAATTGGATAGCCTAAAGCCTCTTGCATATCAGGTTTAGCAAAAAAGGGACCATCCCCTTTCATAACTCCTTCTTTTATAATAGGAATTGTGGGATAGGGTCTCATTGCTGGAGTTTCAAAATTTGCTTTTTTAGCCATGCGTTCCCTCCTTAATTGCCTTTCTGTTGAGTTTCAAATTTTTTAACTGCCCAAGGTGCAATATGTCGTTTTTCACGAGAATTATCAATTTGATTACGACCTGGACTAAAGAAGATACCTGGTGCATGTAATAACTTACTAATCGGGAAAATAATCATTAAAAGCATAACTGCTGCAAGATGAAATAATAACATGGCATCTATAGGAATTTGGTATTCAGGAAGCTGAAAATGTTGCCATTGAAAACAAACAACACTTAGCATAAAAGCTTTAAATTGAATAATATCAGTTCTAGTTACAAAACTGACTAATATACCACTAATACCAATCGCAATTAATAAAATTAACATTAAATAATCCGATGGACTAGAAATATAACGAATACGTTCCACAAATATTCTACGCATAAATAAACCAAGCAACCCAAATAACATGATGAAACTACCATATTTACCAAATGGTTGTATTAAATCAATAATTAATCCTGGCTCAACTACAAAATAACGCACATGCCGTAATAGAACAATCCATAAAGCACCATGAAACATCATGGCAAATAGCCAAATCCATTTATTGGAACGAAATAGACTTTTAAATAAAATTACTTCCATAAGTATGCGAACAACAACTCCACTTGATGTTAAAGGAGCTGGCATAGTCGGCACTTTTAGAGGCGCAGGAGTTTTAGCATACTGATATATTTTATACACTACGCCTGATATTAAAATGAAGGTAGCAAAGTAAAACGATACTGCATAAAACACTGTCCAAAATTCCATAAATACATCCCTCACTTACCCCTCCTACAGGAAGGGTAAGCCTAGTTAGTCATTTAAAATTTTAAACGCAGCCTGTTGGCTTAGGTAAACCAGCAAAACGACAAGCTTGTTTAGCTGGACCATAAGGAAATAGTTGATACAAGTATTTACTATTACCCTTTTCTTTGCCTAATTTCTTACCAATTGCTTTAGTTAATACACGTACTGCAGGTGCAATTTGATATTCATCATAATAATCACGCAAAAAAGTAATAACTTCCCAATGTCCGTCAGTTAATTCAATTTCATCTTGGGTAGCTAATATTTTACCAATATCTTCATTCCATTCGCTTAAGTTGACTAGATAACCTTCTTCATCTAATTCAACTGCTTTGCCATTTACTTCAATTGTTGACATTATTTATAATCCTCTTGAACATCAAAAATTCAATATATCTAAAAAAGTATATTATAAAATAATTATACTATATCTTTGTAGTTTTTTACCAAAACTCTTAATTAAAAATTTTTAGTTAAAAAACTACTTAATAAAAAATAATTATAACCAAGCTTGTACAGACTTATTGTTTGCAACTAAATCTACAAAATCACCATATTCAGCAGTCTTAATACCATCAATGATGTTATCTGTACGCATTCCTCGTGCTTCTAAATCAGCTACCAACACATAAATTTTAACATCAGTTAAACTACTTTTAACCAATGATTCAAAACGTGTGTTTTTAAGCGCAGCATAAATACCATCTTCAAATAATAAAACACTATGACCTGAACGTGCAAAACGTAAACAACTTTCTAAAGCATTAGTCTGAAATGGTGATTTATTTATCGTATGTAACATTTTTTATCATTTCTCCTAATTTTAGAAACTGAGTATTACATCTTGTTCTTCCATCAATGCAGATATTTTCTCGCTAGTTAAGATGGAAATGGAAGGCTTTTCAGCGTAATCATCATCTTCATCTTCATAGGTAAGATTCATTAAATCATCTATAGTTAAACCTCGTTCATCCATAGAATCTTTATCTACATAGATTTTATTAACATCATAATCACCTAAAGCTCTATAGGTGGATGAGAAATTTTTCATCCCAATACCATCTGTAGATTGATCTTTCTTCAATTGATAAACACCATCATCAATAAAAGCTAAGCTAACATTTTGATCAAATGCGGCTCCAATAAGTACAACTTCTAGTGATTCTAGGGCGTAAATAGAACCATAAGGTGCTTTACGATTCAAATACAAGAACTTTTTTATTACTTCTTCGTCTTCCATTTTAGTATTTTCCCCGCTCAGTCTCCAAACACAACAAGCCGTTCCGATTGGATACCTGCTTCAATAAGTTGACCTAATCCAGAAATACGGAATCCTTCAGCAAGATTACTCGCATTTTTACCTTGACGCTTTGCTTCTTTTTCATCTAACATCCCACGACGTTGGGCTGCTGCAATACAAACAACTAAATCTAAATTATGTTCTTTTGCAAGTGCTGTCCAACGGTCAACAATGTGACGATCATCTTGTGGTGGTATGGTTAAACTTGATGCGTTATTAACACCATCATGATAAAAAAAGACCCGAAAAATTTCATGCCCTTTTTCTAAAGCTGCTTTAGTAAATTGATAAGCAGAATCAGAGGATTGATGTTGATATGGACCTTCATTAACTTGAATACCAAATTTCATTCTTTATAATACCCCACTTATTTAAAATTTTGTTTAGTTTTTAAATTAAAAACGAATATGGGTTGACGAATTCAAGCTACGACGTGCTCCACGCCAATCATCAATATGGAATTTAGTAAATGGCAACTCAGTTAATTCAAAGAAACGAGGCCAACCAATGCGTTCTACCCAGTCAGAAATACGTTCCCAATCTTTGGCATCTTCTTTATAGACGTGCAATATTTTTTTCAGAATAGCTGCAACTTCAGGCCAACGAGGTGGATTATTTGGCAAGCCAGCAGCCACTAATTTTTGGAAAGAAGGTTTGCTACGCGCATTAGAATGATTACCACCTACCCAAATAGCAAGTTTTGAATGTTCGGGATCATTAATTTGCATTGGAGGACAAGGAGGATAACAGGCACCACAACAAATACATTTCTTTTCATCTACTTCTAATGATGGTTTACCATTAACCAAAGCAGGACGAATAGCAGCAACTGGACAACGTGCAACTACTGCAGGACGTTCACAGACATTTGCAACTAAATCATGATTGATTTTAGGTGGCTTAGTATGTTGAATGTTGATAGCAATATCACTTTGTCCACCACAATTAATTTGGCAACAGGAAGTAGCAATATGTACTCGATTAGGCATATCTTCTTTAATGAATTCTTCATGCAATTCATCCATTAAAGCCTTAACAACACCTGAAGCATCAGTACCAGGAATATCACAATGTAACCAACCTTGTGTATGTGAAATCATGGTAACAGAAGGACCTGTTCCACCAACTGGAAAACCTTCTTTTAATAATTTGTCGATAAGTGGTTGAACTTTGGCTTCACTTGAGACCATAAATTCAATATTACTACGAATAGTAAAACGAATATGTCCTTCAGCATATTCATCCGCAATATCACATAATTTACGGATGGTATATAAATCCATCTGTCTTTGAGTACCAGCTCGCACTGTCCAAACTTTATCACCACTTTTTGCAGTATGGCATAATACACCTGGACGAGGACGCTCATGGTATTTCCACATACCATAATTTTTGGCCATAACTGGGTGCATATACTGGAATGGATCAGGTACACCGCTTTCTATAGGCGTTCGTGGCATAAACAACCTCCTAAAGTTAGTATTAATATATTATAATTTAGTAATGTAAAAATTGTATAAAAATCTTAGTAAAAATTATAATTCCTAAAAAAACTAAAGTGGAAGTAATTATTTATTATATAAATTATAAATAACAATTAATTACTATTATCTCCACTTTAGTTGTTAATTAAGTAGATAAACTTCAATTAACATTAAAAATATCATTTAAGCAGCGCGTTCTTCTGCTTTACGATCGAACCATTTCTGAGCTTCTTCATCCCAGTTACCAGTATTAACATAAGAACATTGACGAGGTTCAGCAATCATATTAGGATCAACTTCTAAACCAATTCCTTCAATAAAGTTGGCTAATCCAATGCGTTCAATCATTTCACCAGTACGTTCATGTTCCAAAGCATTTTCTGCGAAGAAGTCAATAATATCCCCAGCTAATTCTACGATTTTTTCGTATTCTTCTTCTGTTTCCAGTTTCATAAATGGAACTACAACCGTACCCATCAAATCACCGATTTTTAAAGTACGTTTACCACCGATAAGAATAGTAACACCTTTATCATCACCTGGTGATAAGGCTTTCGTCATAACATTAATACAATGCATACAACGAACACAGTTACGATTATCAACTGCTAAAGTATCATCATCGTTTAATGAAAGTGCTTGAGTTGGACAGCGAGTAATTACATTATCAATTACATATTTTTGACCTTTTTCAGCAATAAAAGCTTTAACTGCATCTTGGTCAACTTTCATGTCATCACGCCAAGTACCAATCACTGAAAAATCAGCACGTTCGATTGAATTCATACAGTCATTAGGACAACCTGATACCTTAAATTTGAATTTATAAGGCAAGGCTGGACGATGCATATCATCCAAAAATTCATTAACTAATAAGCGTAATATTTTCTGTTCATTCGCACAAGACTGTTCACAACGAGCAGCACCTACACAAGACATACCAGTTCTAACAGCAGGACCAGCACCACCTAAATCAAAACCCATTTTATTGAATTCGTCAAAAGCATCTTGTACTTTATCTGATCTTGCGCCTTGAAACATAATATCGCCACTCTGACCATGGAAAGCAATCAAGCCTGAACCATGTTTTTCCCAAACATCACACATTTCACGCATGATTTTAGTGTCATAGTGCATACCAGCAGGTGGCATAATTCTTAGGGTATGGAATTCTCTGGAAGCTGGGTATTTATCGCCCACTTCGGAAAAACGAGGAATAATTCCACCGCCATAGCCCATTACACTAATAGTACCGCCTTTCCAGTAGCCTTTACGTGTTTGATAAGAATGTTCCAATTGACCTAATAAATCAATCATTGTATCTTGATACGTTTTGCCTTCATCATTAGCTAAACGCTTAATTCCAGTAATGAAACTAGGCCAAGGCCCACTTTCTAATTGATCTAGCATTGGAGTTTCATGCTTTTGCTTACTCATTTAGTCAAGCTCCTTATAGTTAAATAAGTAATTATTATCATTCTGTACTTAAAAAAATTATTATAAACTACTTTATCAGTTTACTATTAATATTTATAATATATTTTTTAATATTTGAGTGATTTACAGTTTAAATACTGTATTTTTCAAAATAAACTATATATTTTTAGTTTAGTTTATCATAAAATACTAATAATAATATATTATAATTAGAATACATTAATAAAGACAAATTAATTTTATTATTCCCAATAATAAGATAAAATTATATTTCATCAAGTATTACTGTGCAATTTAATATATTTAGTTGAATAATTAATTTTATATAATAAATAAATTTTATATTAGTAATAATTATTTGATTTAACTATGTTTATACATATAAAAGTATTATTAATAATGAAAATTTTTATTAAGAATTAATCTCTGAATATTTTTTTAATTGTTTAATTAATTTTTAATTATAAAACCAAAAAGAAGTTATTTTTATGAATATTTAGGATGCAATAAAATTATTCATTAGGATTTACATTTTTAATTAACTTTTCATATAAATATCAAATCTAGTATTTTTACTTTGAATATAAAAATCAGGAATTTGTATAGTTAATGAAGAGGCATTTTTAGGACGTTTAACTACTACTCTGTTCTTCACACGAGATAAAGCAATTTCTAATAAATGTGCAGCATCTAAATCATTTCCTACAATTTTTCTTAGAAAGCGCATTTCTTTTTTGACTAAAGCAGTTTTTTTATTGTGAGGATACATTGGATCTAAATAAATAACATCAGGATATTCTGAAATTGATAATTGGGAAATCCACGATAAAGCATCGCAATGTATTAATTGTAAACGTTTTATAATCGGTTGTGTATTTACATTGTCGTTAGCTCTTTGCAAACCATCATATAATAATGCTGCTATTACAGGTGAACGTTCTAACATTTTTATTTGGCAACTGCCTAAACTAGCTAAAATGAAAGCATCGCAACCTAGACCAGCAGTAGCATCTAATATAGTTAATTTAATTCCTGGTTTCAAACCAACTGCTTTTGCTAAAGTTTGATTTTTTCCTCCGCTATGATAGCGACGATAAGCTAATTTGCCATTGATAAAATCTACATAAATAGGTCCCATTTTTGTTAATAAATTATGTAATTCTAAACGCTTTTCTGTTAATCGAAGGACGAATTGAGTTGTTGGATTTAATTGCTCAATAATAGGTAAATGAAAAATTGTCGCCAGTTGTGTTGCTTGTTCGTATAAATTAGTTGTTTGAATAGGAACAATCATATTTTTTAAGTTTATTAGATTTAATATTTTCTGCCCTAGATTTTAGTTATTTATTAAAATGTACTTTTTAATCTTTTTTAATATTAAATTACATAGTAGAATTATTTACAATTTAAGTGAAGTTATTTTTAAAAAATTATTAATTATTAAGGATAATATAAAATGGCAATCAGAATTGCATTAGTTACAGGTGGAACTGGTGGCATTGGTAC
>JAGLFE010000084.1 GCA_023144675.1 Thiomargarita sp.
TTAAAATACTGTTAGGTAATTTTTGAGCAATTACGATTTTTGTATATTATTTAAGCTATTTTAATTTTAAATTATTGATTATAAAGTATTTTTTTATCAGTTGAAATTATAAAACCTAATTTTTATTTAAAAATAACTTGACTATTGTTTTCAAATTATGGTTTAATAACTTAAATTATTTCGCAATTTGGAGAGGTACCGAAGTGGTTATAACGGCACCGACTCGAAATCGGTTGGTCCTTTATTGGGCACGCGGGTTCGAACCCCGCCTTCTCCGCCAAATTAATTTTTTTTTGAGACAAATTTTTAATTATTGTTAATTTGTTAAAAATGCTAATTTTGAAAAACTAAATTATTTATTTTTGAATTAAAACTTCCACCCCATCCCAATTATCAGCAATTCCGTGTCTAATATATTGTTGACAACGTTTTATATAAAAATTAGTTGCTTTATCTTGTGGTAAAAGTTCCAAAATAGCAGTAAACTGTTGCAATGCAATAGGAAATTGTTTTTGATAATAAGTTTTAATTGCTTGATTAAATAGTAATTTTGATTTAATTTTATTATTTTTATAATCACCCATTTCAGCATCAATTAATTCAAAAATATTTACTGAAGAATATTTACCTTTTACTCGTACTTTTCCTAGAAAACGAAAATGATATTTTTCTGCTTCAGTTAAATCATTTAAAATTTCCTCACTAACAATGGCAGAAGTACCATACATTTTGGTTAATCCTTCTAATCGGGAAGCTAAATTTACTGCATCCGAGATAACTGTGCCTTCCATTCGTTTTTCTTCGCCGATTGTACCTAACATCAAATCTCCAATATGTAATCCAATTCCAATTTTCACTGGTAGCAAATTTTTATTTTGTCTTAGTTGATTAAATAAGGACAATTGCTGGTGAATTTCTATCGCTGCCTGAATAGCATCATCTGGACTACAAGGAAATAGAGCCATAACGGCATCACCAATATATTTATCTATAAAGCCATTATATTTACGAATAACTGGACTAACATGACCTAAATAGCAGTTAATAAATTCAAAATTTTCGTGGGGCGACATCGTTTCTGACAAAGTTGTAAAGGCACGAATATCAACAAATAATATGGTCATTCGTTTCTGCACATGATCGCCTAATCTAACTTCAATAATACTTTCTTTTTCTAATAGGCGTAAAAATTCTAATGGCACAAAATGACTATATGAAATATTAAGATGTTTGATTTTATTAGTATATGCAACTATACTATTAACCATTTTAACAATGCTTTGTTTTAACAGTTTTAATTCATTATTAGTTTCCACAGTAATTTGGTGTTCTAATTCACCTCCAGCAATAATATTAATACTGTTGACGATACTTTGAATTGGTTTTGTTATCCAAGCAGAAATAATAAAGGTAAAAATGATGCACAATAAAATAGCAATAATACTTAGCAAAATATGAAAAGAAGCTATTTTTTGTAAACTTTCATCAACAAAACGAGTATTGTAGCTTAATTCAATTACTTTACTGGGGTCAGCACCTAAGTTATAATTATTTGTTTTTAAATTTACAAAAATATAGCGAGTATAATATTTTCTTTTTTTATCTACTATTTCATCTGGTATTTTAGTTTTATAGACATTTTTAATGGTTTCCAATATAACTGGATTAGGTTTATAATTTGTGTCAGATAAGGAATATCCATGCCGACTAAAAATTCTTATTCGATGCAGGGTTGGATTCAAGGTTTTTAAACGGTTAGTAATTTTGGCAATATCTAATTCCGTAGTCCATTGTTTAAATTCATCTAAAACTAGACCTAATTCCAGTATATATTTACCATCCGGAGTAGGCATATAAGCAAATTTTCTAAGAATGCCAGTACGTGCTTCATTAGCAAAACCTCCATTAGTAAATTCCATTTTTTTAAAAGTATTTTGTAACAGGGTAAAAACATCAGACCATTGTTTAAAATCTAGACCTAAATCTTTAGTATAAGTTGTGTATTCAACAATACCTTGTTTATTTATGATGTACAAATCTACTTTATTGTTAAGTAATTGTTTTTTAAGTTTAAATAAATCAATTTTAGCGGGATTACTCCCTGACATTAAATAAGCATCAATAAAGATTTTAAAAGCATCCTTCAAATCATCATCAATAAATTTTTCAAGCAGGCTGTATCCAGCATTAGCTAGTTTAATAGCATTAATAATATTATTTTCTGTTTGTTGTTTTAACATTTTATGCGTGTTTTCCAAATCATTTTTAGCATTCAAATAGTCAAACGTTGAAACGGCTATTAAGATAGGAATCATCAACAAAAGAAAAGAACTCATTAATGTGTACTTGAGCGGTATATAAGACACTGGTTTTTTAGATGAATTTGAAATTAAGTAGGTTTATTAAGAATTGTTTTTTAAATAAGATTATAGTTAATTACTAAAGGCAATTAATTATTCATAATTATTTTTTTGTAACTATTTACCAAGAAATACATATAAAATGTAG
>JAGLFE010000085.1 GCA_023144675.1 Thiomargarita sp.
ATCAATATTATTTAATAGGAAAACTGATATATGCAAGCAAAGTGGCAATTTTATCTTTTTCTTGGGGCAATTGTGTGGTGGTTGTTACCTGATGGTCATAATGGTAAAAAGGATCCACCACCATTACCACCACCCATTGAAAAATTATTATACCTGCTAGACTTGGGTAAGTATGTTGTTAAAAAAGATGGAAATCAAAGCTGGTTGAAAGATCATAACAACAATATCATCCCTTTTTCTCCAGTTTCTTTTGTGAAGGAAAATAGAATATCAACTATCTCTGATGTTAAAAGAGTTAATCAACAGATCACAAACGATCTGCGACAATGCACTGATGAAATTTTGAATAAAAATCGTTCTTCTAGTAGTCCACAGATGCATCTATTAAGGGCTGAATGTTTAGAAAGAAAGGGTTATAATGAAAATGATTTAGCTTATACAAGAGTCAAGTTTAATATATAATTTTTTACTGAAGCCAGTATTTACTTAAATTAGATATGGAGAATTTTATGCTAATTAAACGAGTTGTTTTGCTCATTTTTTCGGTATTTTTGTTTGAAGCCTGTGGTACTAATCCATCAATGAAAACATGTTACTGTTATGAAGAATATAAGTTAGCGATGAACGATTGCAAATATTTTGTTCAGCATGAACTTTCTCCAAGTGTGAAAGATAGGCAATATGCAAAATGCATAGAAAATAAAGGCTTTCCTAACGGTTACGAAACGTGCAGACAGCAATGTAAATAAGGTTTATAGTTTCCAATACAACGATCTACTTTTAAGGAGAAATGTGTTATATGTCTAGTCAATCATCAATTTTCGCACTGTTAGCATTACGGGCTTAGGGGGATGTTGCAGGGGCATTAACTCCCACGCCAATAAAACACAAACCCGCTAGAGCACCACAAGTTGCGGAATTAAAAAGTTTTGCTATTTCATCTTTTAAGGGTAAAGATGGGAATCTATTCAAAAAAGAGCTTCAAACTATGCTACAAACCGAAGACGACAAATTTGTGTTCATGACATATCCCGAAACAGCAGAAGGAGTTTTTTCTGGACAAGTGCTTGAATCTACTTCTACTAGTAAAACCAGAACCTGTGATCGTAAGGAACTAGACATACTTTTTAAAGCTTGCAAGGATGGAACTAAACGAATAAAACTAAAATCGTGTCTTAACAATAGTTCGGACAGTTTTACATATTAACAATGCCATAGTTACATAGAGCATCAAAGCCTTTTTTGCATTTAATGTAACTGAAGTCAAAACCTAACCATGAAGCGTTGAAAAAGATGAACATTAGCATTTAGTATGTTCCAACTAGCGATAGAAATGACATGACGTTGATTGAAAGAACCTTGCAAACGATCCTGTAATTTGATAAGATTTAAGTGCAGTCATGGTAGCATTAAAATGAAAATTTAAAGCCTGACGACCCCGAGCTTGACAATCATTTAATCCAGTAAATTGTTTAGCATCACGAAATAGGAATTCAATCTGGAAACGAGCTTTATAAAACTGATAAATTTTTTTGGTAGCTAATTTAAGATCAGTAGAAAATAGTAATGCAGTACGCACTTTCTTGCCAACTTGTTTAACCAAATACACAATGCGTAAATTACACTTGAAACATGGGCTATTAACAATAGCAGTATAGAGTTTAGTTCCCTCTATTTCATCAATTAAATCAAAACGACTCAAATCATCAAATTTAACTTTACCATCATAAAGTTTATGACGACCGAACGGTTTTTGAACACCGTTATAAAACCAACGTAAATTGGAATCATGACGAAGCTTACCAATAAATTCAAGCCCTAAATCTGTTACACCATTGATAAATTTAGTTTTAGCGTAGTAACCATCTGCTACTAAATGATGAATACCCTTATTAGATAGTGACATATAGTCTTGTTTAATATGAGATAAATACTGATCTACACGAGTTTCATTTGGTTCTGTTGCAGGACAAGTTTGACGAGTAGACAAGTTATAAGCTGTATTGTAATCTACATCAATTATAGCTAGGGTTGAGATTTATAAACCTTTTTCAGCTTTTCCTTGCTTACCGTTGTAAAATTTATCTAAACCGTAAGTATGTTTACCACTTTTATTTATGAAACTACAGTCTATTGCCAAGATTAACCTTTTATCTGTCAAATATTCCAAGCTGAAATTGTTAAATTCTACGAAGTCGAAATCACGACTAAACCAACGTGAATATGTTTTTTCATGATAATCACTGTAACGACTTAAATTACGATAATTAGCTTTTCCTCGTAAACGCATTAAATTCATCAATAATGCGGCTATAAAATCTCGCTGGGCTTGGTTTATATTTGACATTTTACCTAAAATAGTTTCTAATATGTTCATGAGAATCCTTTCTTTGATAATTTTGTTTGAATAATTTTATTATCTCACAAGTTGGGATTCTCATTTTTATTTTATCCACTTATTTAAAACTGTCCGAAGTATTGGTCTTAATAGAACTGCAAATTTTAAGGTAGCTGTTTCCGTAACAAAAGTTAAAACCAACAAGGTTATTTATTCTAAAACGATTACTGGAAAAGATACGGATAGGCATTGCTCAGATAAATCACATGCTGCCTCCTTAAATACCGCACTACTTCAAAGTGCACGCAACGAGGTATTAGAAGAAATTAGCAAAGATATTGCTCCTTATCAGACTGGAGAAAATATTCTTCTTTTCAGTACAGAACAGTGGTTTAAGTAATTAATTTTAGTCTCATTTAACGCTCCACAATGATGCTGAAATTTTTAATATGTAGCATAATTCAGAAGTTTTATTTTATGAAAAGAAAATATTTTCAACAATTTATATTTTTTGTTGCTTTAAAATAGCTGGTGTTTAATGCTAGTTTAGTTGATTTTATGCAAATAATAAAAAATTTAATTATCAATTTTAAGGAATAATTATATGAAAAAAAAATCGTTTTTTAACTTCACGTTCCTCATTAATGTAAATCCCACTTTTGGCATTCCATCAGACGGTACTTTGCTAATAGAAAATAATTTTTGTAATTTTATAGGAATATAAGTAAATGAAAAAAAATCGTTTTTTAACTTCACATTCCTAATTAGTTTAGCAATTTATGCTAATAATAGTTGGGCTGTTACTTCTGAATCACTGGCATATGTTGGCTTAAATGCCAATTCTGATTTATTTCCTTATGTAAATCTCACATTTGGTATTCCATCAGATGATACTTTGCTAACACAAAATAATTTTACAATTATTGAAGATGGTAATTCGCAAACTATTCATGATTTTATACCACCAGAATCCACTGAAGGTAACATTAGAGCAGTTGACATTGTATTTGTGCATGATGACTCTGGTAGTTTAGGCGATGAGGCTGCTCAAGTAAAAGCCAATATACAAAGTTTTCTTTCAGCTTTAGCAGCAAGTAATTTAGATTATCGGATAGGACTTGTACCTTATGGCGGTGATGGTAATTCTACTTCTTTCAGTCCACCAGCAGGTAGAATACTTAATGCGAATAAGAGTCAAAAGCCAATAAAAACATAGCCGCAGACAATCTGCCAAAAACATGAACCATCAAACCTTTATAAGAACGAACCTTGGAAGCGATTTGAATATTAGTTTTTTCTTGAATCCAATTAAAAAGAGATTCGATAGGTTGACGTATTCG
>JAGLFE010000086.1 GCA_023144675.1 Thiomargarita sp.
AAATAAGAATTAAAGTAACTGATAAGTTAAATCAACTTGAAAATAAGTTCCCCTCTTACTTAGGTGAAATTGAACGTTTTGGTGAAGAACTTAAAAGCTATGGACTAACAAAAGAAAATACATATTTGTACATTCAAGGGCATACTATTTTTAAAAATATTGTATTGATGTTACTAAAACCAGTTTGCAACGAACTAAAAAAAGAAAAAGTATCTGAAATAAAAAAAGAATCAAAAAATGAGATTAATGCATATCTTAATAAAGTTGGGAAGCTGGATACTAAAATTGAGACTTTACTATCCAATAATACAAATTTTGAATCGTGCTTTTTATTCAAAAAGATAGAAAAAGATATTGAAAATTATATAAGTAAAGAAATAGACTTGTAAAACCATTAAAATGGGGGGGTTAGTTGGGTAGGGAACACGGTTTATCGTTGCCCACCAAATAATCACAAATTAATTATAACTTTATCTTGGGTGCCAAACTATCAGCGGTTCAAGAATGGATGTTAGCCAAGGAGTAAAAACAAATGTCATCAGGAAGAATATAGGTTTGTTGGTTTCCAGTATCACCATTGCAGAAATTTGTTATGGTTTGCGTATTTTTACCGGTAGGTCAACGTCGATAATTATTATAAGCACGTTTTTAGCAGTTCATTTATAAAGGTTTTGCTGGAAATATTGTTGATTTTAACCAACTAGCAGCCCAAGTTTATGCAAAAATTATGGCAGTAAGTAAGGAAAAATATCTCCCAATGAGTCTTCAAGAGTTAATAAAATGTTAATAATACTAAAATGAAATCAACTATTCCTCCAAAATTAAGTATCGTATTTCTTAATTACAATCGTCTTACGGAAACACGTTACACGCTATCACAAATATCAAAATTATTAGATAATCGTCAGGATATTGAAGTTATTGCTGTTGATAACGGTTCTACTGATGGCACTAGCAGCTTTTTAAAACAACAAACTGATTGGGTCAATACAATTTTTCTTACCCATAATACTGGAATTGCTGGTTATAACGCTGGTTTCAAACAAGCAAAAGGTGATTATATACTGGTATTAGATGACGATTCGCATCCAGTTGATAATACAACAATTGAACGTATTATTCAGTGTTTAGATACTCGCCTTGATGTTGGTGTAGTTGCTTGTAGAATTGAAACCACTAAAGGTCAACAAATTAATACTTGGCATTTACCTAAACATGATGAACCTGGGGTATCTATGGCGTTTGTTGGATGCGGTTTTGCTATTCGGCGGGATTTATTTGAAAAAATAGGTTGGTATCCAGCAGATTTCTTTTTGTATCAAAATGAAATGGAAGTAGCAATTCGTGTCATGCACCATCAATACAAAATTTATTACGATCCTTGCTGTCGAGTTGTACATCGTGAATCCCCAAAAGGTCGTACCAGTTGGCGACAAGTTTACTATCCTACTCGTAACACTATTTGGCTAATACGTCGCTATTTTCCTTTTCCAATTGCTTCTTATTTAATTGCATCACGCTTATTTTTTGGATTTATTCGTGCTTCCCAATCATTAGAATTAAATTGGTATTATCGAGCGGTTATTGATGCTTTTTTCAAACCGATAGAACCACAAGTATTACCACTCAATTTACGCCAAAAGTTAAGCTCATTCTGGAAACAAAATAGTATTTTTCATCATCTTTTTGGACGCTTATGACACAAGAAAATTTAGCAAGTTTTCCTTTGATTTTAATTATTATTGTTACTTGGAATAAGAAAAAATATGTTTTAGATTTATTAGCTTCTTTAAAGCAACAAAATTACCCGAGAGAAAGTCTTGATATTTTAGTAGTTGATAATGCCAGTAACGATGGTACAGTTGAGGCAATTAAAGAACAATATGGCGATGAACTCAGCTTAATTTGCAATCAAGAAAATTTAGGGGGAACTGGTGGCTTTAATACTGGTCTAAAATGGGCTTATGAGCGAGAAAATTATCAATATCTTTGGTTATTGGATAATGATGTGGTGGTGCATTTTCAAGCTCTATCTGAATTAGTATCTATTTTAGAAAAATCACCCGATATTGCAGTTGCAGGTTCAACTATGATGCAATTAGATTATCCGTGGCGAATTAATGAAATGGGTGCTTATGTTGATCGCAATGTAGGTAATTTAATATTGCACCGTCATTTGGAATCAATACCTATTTGGCAAGCTAATTCCATTGAAGATTTATTAAAAATTAACCCTGATTTGACTCAATATTTAATAAATTGTAATACTTATATGGATGTTGATTATGTGGCAGCGGCTTCTTTATTAATACGAGCTGATGTTGCTAAACAAGCTGGAATTTGGCGAGATTATTTTATTCACTTCGATGATGTGGAATGGTGTT
The DNA here is from genome assembly GCA_023144675.1 of Thiomargarita sp. Classification (GTDB taxonomy): domain Bacteria; phylum Pseudomonadota; class Gammaproteobacteria; order Beggiatoales; family Beggiatoaceae; genus JAGLFE01. Next base: position 2,385 of record JAGLFE010000086.1, read on the forward strand.
TACGAATTGGAAAAATGGGTTATCGAGTTGTGGTTTCAGCAAAATCTCTTATTTGGCATTTATCGGCGGCGGCAAAAGTTCCAACTTGGGTTTTGTACTACGATAATCGTAATATTTTAGATTTGTTACAAACGCATGGTGCTAATAAACAACAACTAAAACAATTAACCAAATATATTTTAAAAAAGGCGATTTATTACCATTTAATTGGTAAATCTGACTTGGCTCAATTACATTATGATGCTATTAATGATTTTCAAACAGGAAAATTTGGTAAAAAAGATATTAAACTAGAATATACATATACGCCTAATAATCAAATTAAAAAAATATTTTTAGACCAATCAATTAAACGAGTTTTATTAGTGTGGACGGTTAATTTGCAATCAGCGAAAATACAAGAACTAATTATACAAGCGAAGTTGTTGCGTCCTGAGTTACAAATAGATAGTATGCCTTTATTATCTGGTAAAATAGTTCCCCAATTACCTAATTCTCATTTTATAAAAGCTGTACCTCATTTTAAATTAGCCCGCTGGTGGTATTACTGGAAATTACGTGGTAAATATGATTTGGTAATTCAATCGGATTATGAACCAATTATTGGCTTGGCTTGGTTAAAAAGTCAAATATTATTTGTAAATGATGAAGGTTTTTGTAAACGACCATCGCCTAAATTAAAGTTAGTTTTTCAAGCAATTATGCGTTGGATATTTTAAAAAATATTTTATAAATTTACATTGAGTGTGGCAAAATAACGCAACCAAATAAACCAATTTATTTAGCAAGGAAATAACTATGATTTTACATACGAAAGTGAAAGAAAATGGTAAATTAAATATAGCTATACCGAAACACTTTTGGGGAGAAACTGTAACTATATCTATTGAAACTGATAAAGAGTCATCTAATTCTTTACAAGATGAAACCGAATATTTATTATCATCTCCTGCAAATATCCAAAGATTAAAACAAGCAAAACAAGAATTTGATAATGAACAATGGTTAGAAGTTAAAAATTTAGAAGATTTATTCTAATGAGAAAATTGCGAATAATGCTAACTGCCCAAGTAGATATAGAATATTGGAAACAACATAATGATAAAAAATATCAAAAATTAAAAAAATTGATAGAACAAGTATTAGAAGCACCCATAACAGGAATTGGAAAGCCAGAAGCGTTAAAACATAAATTATCAGGTATTTGGTCACGTAAAATTGATCAAAAAAATCGTCTAGTTTATAGTTTTGATAATGAATATCTCTATATTTGGCAAGCACGTTTTCATTATGTAGAAGATGTTTTAGTCAAAAAAAGAGATGATTTATGAGAACTTGCGAGATAAACAATGGTTTTTATCCTTTTTAGTTAAGTTTTGATGTTCAATACTTCGGACAGTTTTAAACTTAAAAAACTAAGGTAGTATAAAGGCTTAATTTTACTAATTTCACACAATTAAACTTAGCGTTTTACCTAAGTTGCATTTAATTATGATGTTGTAAAATAAGGCTTTTATCATACTTGGATTTGTACTCAGAAAAACTGTCCTAAGTATTGGATGTTATGAGTTTGTTAATATGTAAAACTGTAAATAATACTTGTAAAAATAAAAAATGACTGATGAAGCCTATTGGCTAGCTTTGATATATATTCCTGGTATCGGTCCAGCTAGTTTTATTCGTTTGATTAACTATTTTGGTAATCCACGACAGGTTTTTGCAGCCGGTGAAGCTGGTTGGCAAGAATTTGGTTTAAAAGATAATCTCCAAAATGCTTTAAAAAAGCCAAATTGGCAAGCGGTGGAAAAAAATTTGCAATGGTCAGAAAAGCCAAATCGTCATTTATTAACGCTTGAAAGTGAAAATTATCCAAGCCGTTTACGTGAAATTGATAATCCGCCACCGATTTTATTTGTACATGGTGATGTTACTCTGCTGACGAGCAAGCAACTTGCAATAGTAGGTACGCGCAATCCAAGTCAAGAAGGTCTATATAATGCCACCTATTTTGCTGAACAATTATCTCATGAAGGTTTGACCATTACTAGCGGTATGGCTTATGGAATTGATGGAGCAAGCCATAAAGGTGCATTAGCGGCTTCAGGACGTACCATTGCCGTAGCTGGAACTGGTTTAGATCGAGTTTATCCACCTCAACATCGTGATTTAGCTCATCAAATTGCGGAACAGGGAGCCATTATTTCAGAGTTTACCTTGGGAACGGCAGTGCATCGTGGAAATTTTCCTGCTCGCAATCGGATTGTTAGCGGTTTATGTTTAGGTACTTTGGTAATTGAAGCACCTGAAAAAAGTGGTTCTTTATATACAGCTCAACACGCAATTAAACAAGGGCGTGAAATTTTTGCAATTCCAGGTTCTATTCATAACCCATTAATTAAAGGTTGCCATAAATTAATTAGACAAGGAGCTAAATTAGTAGAAACTGTTGATGATATTATTGAAGAATTAGGCAGTCATTATCCTTTTAACGCTTTTAACGGTTCCCAATCAGCAACAATTAAATCAGCCATAAATAAACCCATTATTTCCAATTTAGAGCAAAAAATTAATAGAAAAAATAATCCAACTTTAATTACTAAAATTAATTATCCCAGTGATTTAGATGAAGAACATATTAATGTGCTAAATTATTTGCAAACGACTCCTTCTTCAGTTGATAATTTAGTGGAACAATTTGGATTAACTGCGGCTAAAGTGTCATCAATATTGTTAATATTAGAAATAAAAGATTTAATTGCATTGCAACCAGGAGGTTCTTATATTGCTAATAAAAATAGTGGTAATAATTAGAATTCAGTGATATAATATAACCTTAAATTGCGCAAATATTGGATTGTTAAAAATACCAAGCGCATAATCCATGTTTACATTAAAAAATTGTTCTATAATATGCCCATTAAAACCAAAAATTTGCAATATCTTGTTGATGAAAAAGGTAATAAAAAATCCGTTGTTATTTCTTATGAAGAATTTAAATCTATTTCAAACAAGCTAACTCAATTAGAACAACAGCCTAAAATAGAACAGAATGATTCCTCCAATGATACTGAAGTAATTAATACCGATTTTTTAGAACATTTATTAATTCAACTAAAAAAATATCAAATAATTAAATCAGAATCTGGACGCAAAAATTTAATCCAAAAAGTATTTAAAGAAATTAAGCATAAGGTAAAACCGATAGAAGAAGAACAAGTTGAACAAGAGTTATTACATAATGTCCCCGAATTAGATAAATATTTTCTACAAGATTTAGTCTTTTCTAAACAAATCGAGACTAATATATTAGCGGCTTCAATAAGCAATAAAAAAAGATCGCCTTTACTATTTCATGCTCCAAGTGGTATTGGTAAATCGTCTCAATTAATAGCGATAACTAAAAGCTCTAAAATGCAAAAAACTTTTCTAAATGGCATATTTTGGTTTAGATTTGGCATTTATGTAGATATTTTATCTTATCAACTTTATCTTATAAAATCTTTAGGCGGTAAAATCAGTAACATTTTCAATGTTGAAACGGCTAAAGAAAGTTTAGCTGAAATTGTAAAAAATAAACGTTGTTTAGTGATTTTAGATGATATTTGTGATCCTCAAGATGTTTTACCTTTTTATGTTCCAGGCAAAGATTATCAATTATTAATTACTACTTCTGAAGATAATGTACTTGATGTGTTGCAGTATTTTATAGAGAATGTGCAAATTAATTCTATTAATCCTTTGTCCGAAACGCAAGCTATTGAATTTTTTCTTAATAAATTAGCATTGCCAGATATAACGAGAAATTCTTTACCCATTGAGGCTGAAGAATTAGTTGAAGCTTGTAAATATTCACCTTCTACTTTAGATTTTTTAGCAACTACAGTACGCTCTGATTTAACTGGTTTAAAAGATACGCTGGAACGAATATTAAATCCAGATTATGAATTATTAGAAAAGTATCCAAGTACCTTAATTCAGGCTTTATATATTAATGTAGAATCTTTGGGCGAGGAAGGTGATTATTATTTAGCTTTAGCAGTTTTCGGCAGTTATATTCATATCCCACAATTTGTAGTATCGATGTTATGGAATTATTTATATCAATTTAATGAAAATAAAACAACAATATTTATTAATCGATTAGCTGACCGAAATTTATTAAAAATAATAAAAGAACCAACTGGTAATTATTTAAGTTTACATACTTTCCAATATGAATATATAATAGAAGAGTCTGATTTAGAAATATTGCATAATCATTTGCTAGCTACTTATCGTTTACAATGTGGTCAACATGGTTGGATCGGTGGTCCGAATGATGGTTATTTTTTTGAAAATTTATGTTTACATTTGCATAATGCTGATCGTTCCCATGAATTGAGAGCTTTATTGTTAAACTTTGATTGGATTCAGAATAAATTAAAAGCAACTAATATTTATGCCTTACTTAATGATTATGAGTGGTTAGAAGGAGAAGAAGTCGAAGCAGTTAAAAATGCCTTACATTTTTCTGCCTTGCCTTTAACAATTAATACCGATGTTTTAGCTGAACAATTGCTGAATAATTTATGGGAAAAAAGAAGCAATAAAGATATTCAAGCTTTATTAAATCAAGCCCATGCTATTATTCCAAATTGGGAATGGAAACCTGAATTTCCAAATGCCTTAGAAACTCTAAATAAATGAGTATAATTAATGAAATATATTTATTGGATTGCGTTAATATTTTTATTATCAAGTTGTAGTTTATTAACTCCATTACCGCATATAGCGTCAACTGATGTTAATTCATGGCGATTAAATGGTCGGATTATTATTTCAAGTAGTCAGGAAAGTTGGACTATTAAAGTACATTGGTTGCAACAAGATGATGTATATAAATTACATTTAAATACGCCAACGGGGCAAGGAGCTATTTTGCTTGAAGGCTCGAATAAAATTGCAACTATGCGTACTGCCAATAATGAAACTTTTACTTCTACGGACCCAGATAGTTTAATACTTGAAGTTTTAAAAATTAATATACCTATTTCTCATCTGCGTTTTTGGATTAGAGGCATTCCTGCAAATAAACCTGCCCCGCATTGGTATGTGCTTAATGAAGCCAATCAACACCTTGACCGCCTGCGACAAGATGGTTGGGAAATTACTTTTAAGCGTTATACTAGGGTAAAAGGTATTGAATTACCTGATAAAATTTTCTTGGAAAACGACCAATTTAAAGTTAAAATTGCCATTTCTCATTGGGATATTAATTCTGATTTATATTTATGAATAAATTAACCAGTATTGTTGTAATTCCAGCACGGCTAGAATCTTCCCGTTTACCGCAAAAAGTTTTGGCTGATATTAATGGGCAACCAATGTTGTGGCATGTTTATCAACGGTGTTTGCAAGCCGATAAAGTAGATGCAGTGCATATTGCGACCGATAGTGAACAGGTGGCTGAACTCGCCCAAAGTTGGAAGGCTAAAGTTTGGCTAACTGATTCAAGTTGTGTTTCTGGAACTGAGCGAATTGCTTCGATTATTGGACAATTGACAGCGGATATTATTATCAACGTGCAGGGCGATCAACCGTTGATTGAGCCGAGCTTGATTAACCAATTAGTTGCAACTTTTGAACAAATAACACCGTTGCCAGACATTGTAACGCCAGTTAGTCCTATTAGTCAATCTGATAAAATTTTTGATCCAAATTTGGTAAAAGTAGTGCGGCGGGATGATGGTTATGCGCTTTATTTTTCTCGTCATCCAATTCCCTATCTTAGGGATGTTAAGCCTGAAAAGTGGGCTGAAAGTGGTTTGTTTTTAGGGCATATTGGGATTTATGGTTATCAGCGGTCTGTTTTGGAAAACTATCATTCCTTAGCGGAAAGTTCCTTAGAAACAGCGGAAAAATTGGAACAATTACGCTTTCT
>JAGLFE010000087.1 GCA_023144675.1 Thiomargarita sp.
CACTGAAAAAGGAGGATAAAAACATGGAGCATTCAACCGCATTACCATTAGGACTAAAATTAAGAGAATATAAAATATTAAAAGTATTAGGACACGGTGCATTTGGTATTACTTACCTTGCTGTTGATAAAAATCTCAATAAAATGGTGGCAATAAAAGAATATTTTCCAAATGATTTAGCAGTCAGAATAGACTATTGTCAAGTTGCACCCAAAACATTGCATGACACTAAGGATTATAACTGGGGTTTACAACAGTTTTTGAATGAGGCAAAAATATTAGCTACTTTTGACCATCCAAATATTGTTAAAGTGCATCGTTTTTTTAAAATGAATTCAACAGCTTATTTTGTTATGGATTACGCTGTTGGTCGTAGTTTAGGGGAAGCAATTGCAGAAATTGAAACGAATAATGAAGAAATTTCTGAGCAAGATGTTAAGCAATTGTTATTTCCTCTTATTGATGCGTTGAAAATTATTCATGATAAAGGCTGTTTGCATCGTGATATTAAGCCTGCCAATATTTATATCAGAGATAGTGATAGCCAACCGATGTTATTGGGTTTTGGGGCGGCACGCTTTTCTGTAGGGCAACACAGCAAAAGTATCAGCGCCATACTGACACCTGGTTATGCACCAGTGGAACAATATCAGTCTTCAATGGAAAATCAAGGTCCTTGGACAGATATTTATGCGTTGGCTGCAACTATATATAAGCTACTGACAGGACAAATTCCTGTTGATGCATTTACTCGGTATGTTGCTATTAGTGATAAAAATCAGGACGCTCTACCATCAATCCAACAAATCTCAAAAGGACAATTTTCTACTTCTTTTCTCAATGCCATTGTGTATGGTCTAAACATTCAAAAAGAAAAACGTCCTCAATCAGCATTAGAATGGCAAGAAGCATTTAAAAAGAATCTATCACCAAAAACAGGAAAGCAATTTGAAGTGTATGAACATCCAGTTTCTGGGTATCAAGCAGTTAAAAAAGGTTTTTCCTGGCCATTATTTATTTCGGGTTTGTTATTATTTCTTCCTATTATATTGCTAATTATACTGGGAATTAAAAAAATGTGGTTACACATATTAGCCGTTATTATTACAACCATAGTTTCAGTTATTATTGGGGAAGTTTTCATAGAATCAGTTTTGCTTGGGGAAGTTTTAATAAGTGGTTCAGATATAATGTTTTATGCTATTGCACTTATACTTGCTATTTTATACGGATTTTTTGGTAATAAATGGCACGCAAGTTCGCTGGTAAAAAAAGGCTATACTTTGGTAGATATAGTTAAATCGCAAAATGCGGAAACAGCAGTCGCAATTGCTGTCAGAAATAATATGTAAAACAATAATGAGGTAATTTTTATGATTAATTCTAAACAGAAAATATTAATAATAGGTTTTATTTTGCTAAATATGGTATTTTTCAATACTGCAATTGCTCAAACCTATTTGAGTACCGATTTAGATACTTATTTTATTGATTATGAACAAAAAACGCCAAATCAATTGAAGGTTCATATTAGATATGCCAATGATTATGCTGAGATTGAGGCTAAATTAAAAATCAGTAATGCTCATAATATTTCAAGTGGCAATCTAACGCTTTACCCAAAAGCTGATGATAAAACAGCAATCCTGTTTCTTGTGGATGTCAGTGCAGATAAAACTAGAAAAAAAGTTATTAAAAATAATATCCAACAGATACAAAAAATTCTTGAATCAGCTAAACCATATCAACAATTTGGTGTCGCAACGTTTGGGGAACATTTTACTGTTTTATCCGCAATAGGTACTGATGTCGCCACAATAGCGGAACAAGTGAATACAATACAAGCCAATGAGCAAGAAACTTTGTTATATCAATATACAGGAAAAGCGATTGAATTATTGGAGCAACAACAAGCAAAAAGGCGGGTTTTAATCATATTTTCTGATGGTAAAGCAGAGGATCAAACGGGTGTTTATAACCATCAATCTGTAGTTGCTAAAGCTAAAAATAAAAATACGCTGGTTATTGGCTTAGCTTTTCCACCAAAAAGTACCGCTGGTCATCACATTAGGGATTATCAAACATTAGCTGGTTTAGCCAATTCAACAGCTGGTTTTTTCTTTAAAGCCAATGAAAAAGGTATTTTAGAGGGCTTAGATTTGTCTACTTTACTTGATATGACCGACAATGGTGGTTATTGGCATTTTAATTTAACCCCTTTAATTGATGCCAGTTTTGCCGGGAAAACACCAGCACAGCTTGAAATAAGCAATCAACAACAAACGGTTGATATTCCCATAAATCTAACATTCCCAGCTCTAAATCTAACACTTCCTGTTCAAGAAGTAAAAGAAGTGAAAAAAGACAAAACATCACAAATAATCATATTAGTTATCGCAATTTTACTATTATTGGGTTTATTATTTTTTATCTTAAATAGAAAAAAAACCAAACCTAAAGTAATTTACGCCTATATATACTCATTAGATGGTAATGAGCAATATTCCATTAATAAACGCACTTATAAAATCGGCAGAAACCCAGAAAATGATCTAGTTTTAGCAAACCAAACCGTTTCTAGTTTTCATGCACAAATTCATTTAACTAGAGAAAATGAGTTTATCATTACTGACTTAAAATCGGCTAATGGAACAATCGTTAATGATAGCGAAGTGATAAGTAATCCACTTTATGATGATGATATTATCGAAATTGGTGAAGTGCGTTTACGTTTTGTGAATCAACAAACATAAAGAGGGCGAGTAATCATGTTTTCCAAGTTTATTTATGAAAGTAAAAAACATATTGGCGATAGAAACGAGCAGCAAGACGATTTAATCATCTTAGAATCGAAAGATAAAAAACGTATTCTGTTAGTCCTTGCTGATGGTATGGGTGGACATCGTGGCGGAAAACAAGCTTCAAGGTCAGTTATTTTAGCGGCAAAAGATGTTTGGCAACAATCAGCGGAAGGTACTAGGTATTCTCCTGAAGGAATGTTGGAATTTACCATTACGCTTGCTTTTAAAAAAATGAAAGCTAATGGAGAACAAGCAAACATTTCTCCTCGTAGCACTTGTGTCATCCTCTTTATAAAGGACGATATAGCTTATTATTGTCATTTTGGTGATAGTAGATTGTATCATTTTAGAAAAGGACAATTGTTGCGCCGAACTAAAGACCATTCCGTGGTGCAAATGTTGATTGATATGGGACAATTGGCAGAAAAAGATATGGGAACGCATGAAGATCAAGGGCGTTTATTAAAATGGATTGGCGGTGAAAAAGCACCACAAGAAATAGTCGTTGAGATAGCTGAAATCAGAAAAAGAGATCATTTTTTATTATGTAGTGATGGTTTATGGGAGTATGTTAAATTAGCTGAAATGGAAAGGCTATTACAATCTAAAGT
>JAGLFE010000088.1 GCA_023144675.1 Thiomargarita sp.
TGTCCTAATCCAGTTTTAATACGCATAATAATTGTCAAAATTGATAATACTTACACCAAATTAGTTGGTAATTTAATGTAAGTTTTGTAATTTAAGGGATTTTATTTTCAGTTATCTAGGGTAAGCAATTACGAAATAATTATTGCCCTATCCAATTTTAAGCAAGAGTTTTTGGAAACATTTCTCCAAGCTCTTTTTCAATATCAGAACAGACTTTTTTACCAATAATTTCACCTAATTTACGATAAGATTCAAATTGGGCTTCATTAAAAAATTGGTTAGCCGTAGTTTCATCAGGAAAAGTCTTATTTTTACGGCGATAAGAAATTAAATCTTCTGATTCTGTTCCAGTCATGGAAGTTTTAATGTAAAACAAAACGCCATCTTTGTCATTAGGATAGTTAATAATTCCTTTTACATATTGTTTTTGCACGTTGCCATTTTTATCTGGATGTAATGGAGTCATATCCAATTCAATATTGATTCCTAAGTCAATGCGGGCTTTACGTTGTAAATTTGCCAAATCATTCAATTTATACTCAGGATCGGAAGTTGCTTCAGAGGCAATAATAAGTTTACAACGGCGTTTTAATAAAGAATAAATGCCTAAATTTTCATGATGTCCACCATCAGATAAATTTACTTGTGGATTATTTTCTTTATTGATAGGAAAAAATTCCTTTAAAAAATATCGAGGCCATAATATAAAACGATTTCCAGCATATTTAGGATTGGGATTTGGCATCCAAACATTTAGTCGAATGTTAAATAAAATCATATAAAATCCCATCAACGCATTGCTATTAGTTCCCATTGATGGACTAGCTGCCGCCCCTGAAATAGCCATCGCAGTAGCTAATTCAACTTTACCATTATCATATTTTTCGGTATTACGATATCCAGTTGATTCAGCTCCGCAGTAAAATTTTGAAAATAGAAAATAATCCGCCCCTCGCCCATGTAAATGACGACTTTTCGAGCCTTGTAAATTTAGCGTTGCATTAAGTAAATGATAAGGTCCATTATGATGAGTATGCAGTTCGGTTAATTTAATTCCTTCATTTGGTCTAATTTTATTATTTTTTCTTTTAATAATATAGGTTTTGCTTAAACCAGTGCGATAAAAAGCGTGTTGTGATATGTGGTTAATATTAATAAAACAACTAATTGCAAATAATAACACTGCTACCAAAAGAGGTAATGGAATATTGCCGACATAGGGGAGATAGGATAATATATTTTCCAAAAATGACAAATTATATGTCTGAGCGAATTCATCTAATGACACTAATAATCTGTTTGTCCACATAAATCGTAAAATTTGGGCAAATAATATTGGAATAATGGTAATTAAGGATAAATATAACATCCCATTTAACAGAGCTTGCACTAATTTATTAGATGAACTTAATTGACTCAAGGTAAAAAAAACAATTGCACCTAAAAGCGTATAATTCAACAGATGAAAAATTTTTTGATCTATATTTCCATGTTGATTGAGGAAGATAAAAAAGGTAAAAGCGACTAAACCAACTGCTATTGCAAATATAGCGGATGCAATACCTATATAAGCTTGTATATTTGCCATTAACCGAGAATTATTTATTTTAAATATAACTGATATAGCACGTATGGTCATCATTACAATAAATGCATAAATAATGAATTGCAATAATATATTAGCCAGTAAATAAACATTAGCAATACTAGCCTCTTGATTAAAACCATTATTATCTACAATGAGAAAACTCTCTGCGAAATATAAACCATATCCTAATAAAATAGCAAAAATAATTGGTACAATATTAATCAGAAAAATGCCTGATAAAAACATAGTTGCGAATCGCCAAGTATCTAAACTAAATAATCCACCATCCAAACCTAAATAATTTTTTGCCGCTCGTAAATAACTAACTTCCTTACGTTCTTCATAAGTATTGGGAGCAGAAAGTAAATGATAACTTACCTCTTCTGCTTGATCGGACTCGCTATCTCGGCGGAAACGAAATGGAAAATGTTCCTTTTTTGAAGAACTATCAATTGAAGCATCTGGATTAGTTAATAAAGAACTCAAACAGGCACCAATATAGCCACCTCCAGAAACAGTAGAAATATAGTCGCAATAACGTAAAATACCACGTTTATCCAAGCCCTGTAATAAACCTAAATTAAAAGTAGCCGCCCGAATCCCACCACCTGAAAAAGCTAAACCAACTAAATTAGTATTGGTGCTAATTCTAACATCTAAACGTGGAACTTCATTATCCCGCTGCTTATTATTAGAATTTTCTTGATGCAAATTTTCCAATTTAGATTGAATTCGATCATACTCACATTCAAGCTTTTCTGTAGGTAAATCCATATTTACCCGTTTTTGTTTTATATACTCTAATTCTGCTAAATGGACTTCAGCAAATGTACGTGTATAATCAACTTTTGTTGTCATATTAAAATTTCCGCCTAGATTAGAAAACTTAATTTTAGGTGATAATAAATTTCCTACCATATTACCTAAAAATTTTACAAATTGAGATTTTCTTCACATTTTTTAAAAACATAATCCAATATTCCTAAAACATAAGGCATTTCACTGAAGAATAAGGCAATGTTTCATAAACTTGTCCATCAAAGTTCAGTTTGTAAAATTTCCAAACTTCGCCATTGGTAACTATACCATAAACCTCAATTTTTTTACTGAGTTGTTCATTATTCCATTGACAAGCTTGCATTTGAACTAAACATTGAGCCAATCTTTTATCAAATTAGGACTTACGCATTGACAAAATTATTATAATATGAATCAGTAAAATAATTCATTAAAAAAGAATATTATGAGAGCAATAACTTCGGTATCGCTAAATTTAGGATTAGAGTTATTGGTCATTCTTTGACAATAAACATATAATTCATATTTAAACACTTGATTTATATATAAAAATAATTTTATTAAATTAATTTGCCAGTCCATATTTTTTCCTTTTAACTATTTAAAA
>JAGLFE010000089.1 GCA_023144675.1 Thiomargarita sp.
GCTAATTTTTTAGATGTGGGTGGTGGAACGACAGCGGAAAAAGTAACTGAGGCTTTTAAAATTATTTTATCCGATACCAAAGTAAAAACTATTTTAGTCAATATTTTTGGCGGCATTGTACGCTGTGATTTGATTGCGGAAGGTGTTATTTATGCTATTAAGGAAACTAAAACGCAATTACCGATAGTTGTTCGCTTGGAAGGAACCAATGCAGAAAAAGGCAAGCAATTATTGAAAGAAAGTGGTTTATCAGTGATTACGGCTGATAATTTGGATGATGCAGCTAAAAAAGCAGTGAAGGTAAGCAAATGAGTATTTTAATTAATGCACAAACAAAAGTAATTTGTCAAGGATTTACAGGTAAACAAGGCACTTTTCACTCTGAACAGTGTATCGCCTATGGAACTAAATTAGTTGGTGGCGTTACTCCAGGACGAGCTGGTCAAACTCATTTAAATTTACCCGTGTTTAATACCGTTAAAGATGCTGTGGAAACAACTGGTGCCACCGCAACTATGATTTATGTTCCCGCTGGTTTTGCGGCGGATGCAATTTTGGAAGCGGCGGATGCGGGAATTGAGGTAATTGCCTGTATTACTGAAGGCATTCCAGTATTAGATATGTTAAAAGTTAAAGCGGTATTAAGCGATCATTATCCCGATACCTATTTAATTGGACCCAATTGCCCTGGAATTATTACTCCAGGAGCTTGTAAAATGGGCATTATGCCAGGATTTATTCATAAACAGGGAAAAATTGGCGTTATTTCTCGTTCTGGAACGCTAACTTATGAAGCGGTTGCTCAAACTACCGAAAATGGTTTAGGGCAAAGCACTTGTATTGGAATCGGTGGCGATCCTATTCATGGTATAGATTTTATAGATTGTTTGAAATTATTTGAGCAAGACCCGCAAACTGAAGGTATTGTTATGGTTGGTGAAATCGGCGGTACTGATGAAGAATTGGCGGCTGAATACATTAAATCGTCAGTAACAAAACCAGTCGTTGCTTACATCGCTGGTGTAACTGCTCCTCCAGGAAAACGCATGGGACACGCTGGAGCAATTATTGCGGGCGGTAAAGGCACAGCTCAGGACAAATTTACTGCCTTGGAAGCGGCTAAGGTAACATTGGCAAGAAATCCAACTGAAATTGGGATTCGTATTTTGGAATGTTTACAATAATCAACAACAAGGATAAAAATTGTGAAAAAAGTTGAAGCAATTATTAAACCATTTTTGGCTGATGATGTGCGTGAAGCTTTGGGTGGTATCGGTATTAGCGGTATGACGGTAACTGAGGTCAAGGGTTTTGGGCGGCAAAAAGGGCATACTGAACTTTATCGTGGTGCTGAATATACAGTAGATTTTTTACCCAAAGTTAAATTGGAACTGATTTTGGAAGATTCTCAAGTTGGTCAGTGTGTTGATACTATTATTCAAGTGGCTAGAACTGGCAAACTTGGAGATGGCAAAATTTTTGTTTCACCAGTTGAAAAAATTGTTCGGATTCGGACTGGTGAAATTGATAAGGATGCTATTTAATATCAATAGTTCGGACAGTTTTAAATAAATAACTGAAGTTATGTAAATAAGATAGTCCTGAATAATTTAGTGTTTTTCATAAAAATTCGTTAAATGATTTAACAAAATTACCACTACTTTGTGCAGGATTCCCTCAATTTTTGGCTAGTTATTTTATAAACTTGCAATGCTTTAAATAGGTTAAATGTTAAGAAACAAAATGAACCTAAAAATCCTAAACTTGCCAAATAAATAAATTGTGGTAACCAAAGAGAAATAATTAACAAAATAAAGGCAGCTACATAAAGCCAAAATTGTTTTTTAGCCAATTTATCAGGAATAACCTGTTTCATATTAGGAATTTTAATATTAGCCTGACTTAATTGCTGATTTTGGAGGTGCAACCAAACTAAAAATGGTACAATTTTATATAGCATTCCTTGAATAATTGGCAAGATAAAGCCCATGATGAAAAAAAGTCCTGATGAAATCGAATATGTGGGTTTATAAGCAAAATTGGCTAAGTCAATTATTAGCCATGTTTCAACACTGGATACTAGCCATATTGGAACACTGATTAATAGTACAATCAAGCCCATTTGCCAAAATTTGAGCGTGATGTCGGGTAATTTGCGCAAGCGTTTTCTATGTAAATAGAGGGTTAAAATCGCAAAGAAACTGAGTCCAATTACGATAAACATGGCTGAAATTAGTAGCAATAAAGGTTGATAAATATAAACCAGCAAAGTCCAAATTAACAAGGCAATAAATAAAGTTGGGACAAAATAGCGGGTTGCAAACGGTGGATATTGTGGCGTAATATGAAACATTGGAATTACTTGATAGGCAACGCCGATGATTAATAAACTTACCCATCCAACTAAACCCCAAGTAAAATGCAATCCAACCAAATTGTAAAAATTATAAAAGGGTAAAAATCTTATTCCCATGAAGAATAAACTAGCCGTGATGCCTAAAATAACCGTGATTACTAATGCGGCTAAAGCAAAATACATCGCATGAATCGTTGGGCTTTGTCCTTTTACACGTATTAGGCAATAAGCCATGATGCCTATAAAAAATAGGAAAGCTAAACTTAATAAAGTGATGCCTACAGCTAATATTGGAATTTGATGAGAAATAAAATAACCAACTAAGCTTAAAGTACCTAAAGTTAATAAAATATGTAAAATAGTGCTGGTCAATACGGGAAAAGGGATAAGTGAACCGGCTAATACTGGCAACAATTGCAATATAGCACCAAACATGGTCATGGTAATAAAACCCAATGTTAGCAAGTGAGTTAATGCGATTGTATTTGGATACATGCTTGGATACGAATGATGGCTTAAAATAGCTGGACCGTCATAAAGTAATAATAAACTTGCCAAAATACCAAATAAAGGTGCAGTGAAAAAGAACCGAAATGGAACTGAAAAAGGCGGCGTTTGCTCCAGGCTTAAACTCGCTGTATTCATTCTATTTCTGCTTTAATGGCAGCTTTAATTGTTGCATCATCAGTTTTACGCCAAATATAAATTTCAACTGGGGCTTTTTTTCCTGGTTTTGTCAACCAAGCATAATCCTGTTGATCTAAAATTGGATAAAGTTTATACGGTTCCATCCGATGAAGTACTTGCAAATATTCGCCAGCTTGTAATTGCGGTAAAATTGCTAAAATACGTTCTAAAGGTTCACAAGGTTCTAAATCACTCACATCCAAAGTACGTTTATTCATCACTTATTAACCAGCTTGTTGTTTGGCAATGATATCAGCAACATCAGTTCCTAAAATCTGATCGCCCATGGGATAAAGTATTTGCTCTTCTTTAGCATTATGCTGTTGCATTAAAATTAATAAAGTCTCAGATAAACCCAAATATTCCTCATTATCTTGTTGCTCAACAGCCTTATGCATATTATCAAAAACCTGACGCATTTGTTGATGTTCCATTTTCATCACCGCAGTCGGTCCAGAAGTTTGACCCGTCCGTTCTTCAATAGCTGGAAATAAAGTTTGCTCTTCGATGTTAAAATGCCGCTCCATCATGTCCCTAAAATGTGCAAATTCAGAAGAAACTGCTTGCCAGTCATTTTTGTATGCTTTTTCTTCTATTTCAGCAAAAAGTTGGTTGCATTGCAAATGATCTGCGCTAAAAACTTGAGTAATTGTTTTCATATTTTTTAAATTCAGTGTTTACACAAAACTCGCAGATTTACCAACGAATTTGTTTTTCTGAACGTCTATATTTAATTTAAGATAATGAAAGAATGTATTAAATATACTATAATTTAAAAAATTTAGGCTATTTTATTTTAAATTGGCTTATTAATTTAATAGCATTAATTCCGATTTTTAAAGTACCTTCTTTTAAAGACATCTTTCAATTTTATAAATCTTGGTTTAAATATTATTTATGAATGATATAATTTTAATTTAAACTAGTCTTTTTAGTGAAATTAACTTCTATCCAATGCAAAAACTTGCTTATTCAAATACACCACCTGAACACAATAACATTGAATCTATAAAAACTGCGCCTTTTTCTAAAGAAGCTGAACAATCAGTTTTAGGCGGTTTAATGTTAAATAATGATGCTTGGGTTTTAGTTGCAGAAATTTTGTCCGAAAATGATTTTTATCTACGTCAACATCAAATACTTTTTCGTGCTATTCAATCTTTATCTGAGGAAGGTTATCCTTGCGACCCCATCACCATATCCGAGTGGTTACAAAAAGATGAACAATTAGAAACAATTGGCGGAAGTTCTTATTTAGGTTTATTAGCTAATAATACTCCAAGTGCGGCAAATGTTATGACCTATGCTGGCATTGTACAAGAACGGTCTATTTTACGCCATTTAATTCAAGTAGGAATAGAAATTACCGAAAGTGCTTTAAATACGCAAGGAAAAACTACTACCGAATTATTAGATAATGCTGAAAAACAAGTTTTCCAAATTGCTGAATTAGGTAATCGTAGCGAGCATGGTTTTAGTAAAATTGACAATATTTTAACTGAAACTTTAAATCGAATTGATACTCTTTCACAGCAAGATGGTAATATTACAGGCATTTCAACTGGATTTATTGATTTTGATAAACAAACTTCTGGTTTACAATGTTCAGATTTAATTATTGTTGCTGGGCGACCTTCAATGGGAAAATGCCTAGGTTTAGGTACTAAAGTATTAATGTATTGTGGAGAGTTAAAAGCGGTTGAAAAAATTAAAATAGGTGAATTATTAATGGGAGTCGATTCTAAACCACAGACAGTTTTATCCATTGCACGGGGACGAGATAAAATGGTTTGGATTAGACAAAAATATGCTATTGATTATCAAGTTAATGAATCACATGTTTTATCTTTAAAATCAAGGCAAGGCGAGGTCATTAATCTATCGGTTAAGGATTATTTAAATAAATCAGCTCAGTTTAAATTAAATTACCAAGCTTATAAAGTTGCGATTGATTTTACCGCCCAAAAATTACCATTTGCGCCACATTTATTAGACATTAATGATGATAAACTTATTCCAATTGAATTTTTAATTAACAGCCAGGAAAATCGCTTGCAATTATTAGCTACTTTGATACAAAAAAGTGGTTATTATAATGAACTGCAAGAAGCGTATGAAATTTGTTTTAAAAATAAGAATTTAGTTCAACAAATTAAATTTTTATGCGATACTTTGGGTTTTAGGACTATAATTAAAGAAAACATCAAGTTTGAAAATTCAATTTACCAAATCCAATTTTTTGGTGATTTCGAGCAAATTCCAGTTAAAATTAAGCCTAAAAAAACTACTCATCAACATTGGCAACAAACGGATATTAAGATTGAAGCAATTGATGTCGGCGATTATTATGGCTTTGAATTAGACGGCGATGGTTTATTTTTACTTGAAGATATGACGGTTACACATAATACTGCTTTTGCCATGAATATAGCGCAATATGTAGCAGTTGAAGTCAAAAAAACTGTGGCTGTATTTAGCATGGAAATGTCTAATGAACAATTGGCAATGCGTTTAATTTCCTCTTTAGCTGGTGTGAATTTACAAAATGTACGTACTGGGCAATTAAATGATGATGAATGGTTTAAAATTACTAAAGCGGTTACTCAATTAGAACAAGCACCATTATTTATAGATGAAACACCAGCCCTAAGTCCAACAGAATTGCGTGCTAGAACTCGTCGATTGGCTCGTGAAAATGGCAAATTAGGATTAATTGTAATTGATTATTTACAACTTATGCAAGTTCCAAACAACAAAGAAAGTCGTGCTAATGAAGTATCAGAAATATCTCGAACATTAAAGGCATTGGCTAAGGAATTAAATGTGCCAGTTATAGCATTATCACAATTAAATCGTGGGCTAGAACAGCGAGTTGATAAACGCCCTAAAATGTCAGATTTACGAGAATCTGGTTGCTTAACTGGAGGTAGTTTAGTTACTTGTGCCGATACTGGAGAAAGTATTCCTATTAGAGATTTAGAAAAAATAAATAATTTCCACATTTGGGCATTAAATCCACGCACCATGTTGTTAAAGAGAGCCAAAGTAACTAAAGTTTTTTCAAATGGTACTAAACCAGTATTCCGCTTAACAACCCAATCAGGTCATACTATTTCAGCAACCAACAATCATAAATTTTACACTATAGAAGGTTGGAAACGTGTGGACGAGCTACAGCGAGGTGAACATATTGCATTAGCACGCCATATACCTAATCCAGCTAAAATATTGAAACAAGCTGAAACTGAGCAAAGTTTAATCGCACATTTAATGAGCGACGATTGCACTATACTTAGCCATTCCATACATTACATTACCCGAGAATTAGACATTGCCAATATTGTTGTAGAACTTGCAACTAAAATATTTGGTGATCAGATTAAAACTCGCATTGATTCCGAACGTAATTGGTTTCAAGTTTATATATCTTATTCTCGTAAAGAGATAGATAAAAATCCCATGGCTCAATGGCTTAATAAAATGGGCTTGTGGGATTTAAATACTAATGAAAAACAGATTCCTAGACAAATTTTTCAACAGAAAGACCAAGGCATTGCCAATTTTTTGCGACATTTATGGGCAAATAATAGTTGTATTTATTTTCATCAAGAAGAACCTATTATTCAATATATAACTAATAATGGACGACTTGCATTTGATATTCAATCATTATTAGTACGCTTAAATATTTTTGTAGAAATTAAAAAAGTGTTGAGGTCAAGTGCAGATAGTTTTCATTATCAAATTGTTTTACAGGAAGAAGCTAATATTATTCGTTTTATCGATTTGGTTGGAATAGTTGGCAAATACAAACAACAATCATTAATGCAAGTTCATGAATTTTTTAAAAACCAACCAACAAATCTTGAATATGATAAAAAAGCAGATAAGCTAGATATAATACCCAAAACAGTATGGCAACAATACATTAATCCAGCGATGCAAAAACAAGGTATTGATCACCAATATTTATATAAAAAAATGGGGATAAATTATAGCACTCCTATATCCCAACGTTCTATTTCTCGAAAAAATGCTTTACTGATTGCTAATATTGTAAAATCAAAAGAACTAAAAAAAATAGCTCAAAGTGATGTTTATTGGGATATAATTGTTTCTATTGAGCCATTGGGTGAAAAACAAGTTTTTGATTTAACCGTACCATCTTTGCATAACTTTGTGTGTAACTCATTTATTTCACACAATTCTATTGAACAGGATGCGGATTTAATTACTTTTATTTACCGCGATGAAGTATATAATGAAGATAGTCCAGATAAGGGTACGGCTGAAATAATTATCGCCAAACAACGTAATGGTCCAATCGGAAAAACCATGCTCACTTTTAGAGGCGAAATTACTAAGTTTGAAAGTTATACACCAAACAATGATGGTTATTATGGGGAATAAATAATCAATATGGCTCGTCCAGCTAAAGTACACATTGATATAACTGCTTTGCAAAATAACTTGCAACAGGTAAAACTCCATGCTAAAAAACAGCAGATTATGGCAGTTGTCAAAGCTAATGCCTATGGTCATGGAGCGGTAAATATCGCCCAAGCTTTAGAAGAGAAAGTAGATGCTTTAGCGGTATCTTGCTTGGAAGAGGCTTTGATATTACGTGCGGCGAATATTACTAAGCCCATCGTGTTGCTGGAAGGAATTTTTGAACCGGATGAATTACCAATTATTACGCAATATGATTTACAAATCGTACTGCATAATACTAAACAGATTGAATATATTGCCCATACTCAGTTAAAAAAACCTATTTCTATTTGGTTAAAAGTAGATACTGGTATGCATCGCTTAGGATTTTCACCAAGTGAAATTGGTCATGTTTATAAGGTATTACAAAGAAGTAAATATATTGCTAAACCGATTCGTTTAATGAGCCATCTTGCTTGCGCTGATGATTGTAATAATAATATTACTTTGCAACAATCCAGAATATTTTTAGATTTAGCTAAACGGCTAGGTTTAGAAGCTTCTTTAGCTAATTCGGCTGGTATTTTAGGCTGGCATCAAACACATGCTGATTGGGTACGTCCGGGTATTATGTTATATGGAATTTCTCCATTTATTAACGGTGTTGCGGAACAGGAACATTTGAAACCAGTAATGCAACTAGAATCAAATTTGATTAATATCAAACAATATCAAAGAGGACAGGCAATTGGCTATGGAGCAACTTGGCATTGCCCTCAACCGATGCCAGTTGGAGTGATTGCAATTGGTTATGCTGATGGCTATCCACGTCATGCACCATCTGGAATGCCAGTTTTAGTAAATAATAAACGAGTGCCTTTAATTGGGCGGGTTTCAATGGATATGATTACAGTGGATTTACGTAGTCAACCTAATGCACGTATTGGCGATCCAGTGATACTGTGGGGCAATAATTTACCAGTGGAAGAAGTGGCAGCTTTAGCAGGAACTATTGCTTATGAATTGCTATGTAATGTAAACCAGCGAGTTCGATTAGTATAATATTTTGGTAACTATCTACCAAGTTAAGAAATACGCATAAAATCAAGTAAAAAATGTAGGATGCTGCTGAGGAACAAAGCGCATTAATCATGTTAAAATTTTAACTCTTCATATTTAAAGTTGGTAGTCCTAAAATAGGTAGTGCTAAACCTGTTAGGTCTTTGATACCTGACAGGTTTTTTGAGACCATCACTACTTTGTTCAGGACTACCTTAAAGTTTAATTGGTAGATAATTACACATTTTGTTCATTATGATTAATGACGATAAAAGGAATAAAAATTAATATGCTTAGAAAAAAACCAATTATTTTAGTTGTTGATGATAATCCAGAAAATTTAAAAGTATTGGGAAATATATTAAATGAACATAATTATAGCCCTGGTTTTGCCTATAATGGCATGGTAGTAATGGATTTATTGCAGAAAAAACAGCCAGATTTAATTTTATTAGATATTATGATGCACGGCATGGATGGACTTGAAGTATGCCAACGCATTAAAGCAAATAAGCAGTTTGCCGATATTCCAATCATCTTCTTGACAGCCAAAACAGAGACTGAAAATGTTGTAGAAGGGTTAAAATTAGGCGCAGTTGATTATATTACTAAACCTTTCAATACTCAAGAATTATTGACTCGTATTAACACCCATCTTGAATTGCAAACTACTAAAAATAAATTGAAAGAAGCATTAGCAGCCAAAGATAAATTTTTTTCCATTATTTCTCATGATTTAGGTAATTTATTTAATATTTTATTAGGTTTTTCCTCAGTATTAGCTAATAATGATAAATTAACTGCTGAATCTAAAGAGAAATACATTAATAATATTTTAACCACTGCCAATAAAGGTTTCAATCTATTAAGCAATTTACTAGAATGGTCAAGATCACAAACTGGTCAAATTCAAGTTAATTTTATATCTATAGATTTGCACAAAATGGTTCAAAGAAATATAGAGCTAATTTCTGAAAAAGCCAAACTTAAACAAGTGCAATTCAATACTAATATTGGAGAAACTACTGCCTTTGCAGACATAAATATGCTGGATATTATTATTCGTAATTTATTATCTAATGCTGTTAAATTTACGCCATCACAAGGTCAAATAGAAATAACTACTAGAAAAATAGAAAACAATTTTGTTGAAATATCAGTTGTTGATACTGGTGTAGGAATACCTAAAGAGCATGTTGGCAAAATTTTCCGTATTGATGCTAATTACACAACACAAAGTACAGATAACGAAAAAGGTAATGGGTTAGGCTTGCTTTTGTGTAAAGAATTTGCCGAAAAAAATCACGGCACAATTGGAGTTGAAAGTGAAGAAGGAATAGGTAGTAGATTTTATGTTCAACTTCCTATTGATAATATAGAGGACATAAACTCCTAATTTTTAAAATTAATGTAAGACTTACGCATTGACAAAAGTATTACAATCTGAATCAGATTAAATAATCTATAAAAAATAATAACTATTTTTGATATTTATGTTTTTATAAAAATATATTAAATAAAACGCTTAGAAATACTTATGCAAAAAGTCTATTATACTAAACACTAGTTTAAATAAAAATGTCAATTGATTCCATTTCCAAAATCGCAATCGTAACCGGTGCAACCAGTCAAATTGGACATTTTTTGTTACCTTATTTGCAAGCTGCCAATTTTACTGTGATTGCTATCAGTCGTAATCCACCTGCATTGCCAAAAACTTCTCAACAAATTATTTGGCAACTAGCTGATTTAACCACTGAACATTTTTTTCATGCAGTTAAACAGCCGATTACACTATTTCATATTGCTCCGCTACCATTGTTACCCGCTTTACTAAATTACCTTGTTAATAATAAAACTATTGTGAAACGAGTAATCGCTTTCAGCTCTACCAGTGCCTTAACTAAACTTGATTCCCCCGATTCTAAGGAAAAAGCTATAGCATTTCAATTATTTGAAGCAGAAAAAGCGGTGGCTGAAAATTGTATTAATCTGAATATTAACTGGACTATTTTCCGACCTACTTTGATTTACGGTTGTGGGCTGGATAAAAATATTAGTTTTATTGCAAAATTTATTCACCGTTTTGGTTTTTTCCCCATTTTAGAACAAGGAAATGGACTACGTCAACCTGTTCACGCCGCCGATCTTGCTCAAGCCTGTTTACAAGCCAATCAATCACCTGAAGCCGTTAATAAAATTTACCAATTAACTGGTGGAGAAACATTGAATTATTATGAAATGGTGCTGGCTATTTTTAAATGTTTAGGTAAAAAACCGCGCATTATTCCGATTCCATTAAAATTATTTCAATTAGCAATACATTGTATTAATTGGCTTCCAGCTTATAAACATTTGTCGCCAAATATGATCAATCGCATGGATCAGGATTTATGTTTTGAACATCAGGAAGCTAGTCAAGATTTTGGTTATTATCCTAGAAAGTTTACTGATATGGGATTTAATTAAATAGCGAAAAATTAAAATGATATGAATTATCAAGAAATTTTTATGAACAGTTGATTGTCTGATTTTGTCCTGAGCCATGAATATCGTACAAGATTTAATATTTAGGAGTTAAATTTGTCCTAAATATTGGCACTCAAAATATTTTTTCTAAACAATATGAATCTGCGAAACTGGACTATAATCCACATTACCTAAATTATCAACCGCTTCCACAAAATACCGAACTGAACCTGTTCCCGCTGGCAAAATTGCTTGATATTGAGTAGAAATAACCGTTGGATTAGTTTGCGAAGGATAACTACCTTGGTCAGTCATTTTAATTTGCTTCGTGTTATTAGAAGCATCCAAAGGGGCATAATGTAAAATAACTTGCTTAATTCCTGCTATATCATAAACAAAGGTATGGAAAATAGCTTGTTTAGCGGCTGAAGTTAAACCACCTTGCCCCCAATCTTTCCCACCAGGATTGGCTGGACGCACCCAAGGCATGAAAATAGTCGGTCCAGTTTTATCCCGTTTAGAACTAACTAATTGATCTAACTCTGATTTCACCATGCTCAAAGCTTTATTGGCGGCATTAGTTACCTGTGCATCCCAAACATTCTGTCCAGTCCAATACCAATAACAACTGGTTTCGGCAGTATAAAGTAAACGTTTTAGCTCATTGATTATTTCTACAGACAGCTCTTTGGAATCTTCAATGCTATGTACTACATTTTGGAAAGCGGTTAAAATTGCCCAACTATTTAAATCGGGAGAATAATCTTTTTCCAACCACGAAAACCATTTAGTAAACTGTGGGTCACCATTATCTGCACCTGCCCATGAACCTGCCTCTAAATGAACTTTATTTTTCGGGTCAACGGGAAATTGTTTTAGATAATCTTTAATCGCAGTTAATTGAAAACGTCCATCATTTTGGCACATTTCCACCAACCGCCCAGTATTACAAGTATAATAACTATCTGCACCGCCCCCATAATTATCGCCATCGGAATGTAAAACAAAGAAAGGCGGATGTTTGGGGTCATAAGTTTTGGTTTGCACCATATGGTCATGAATTTGTCCCATCACCGTTTCATACTGCAATGCACCATAACCACCACGAGCATCTTCATTTCCCAAATAACGTTCAGCAGGAACACCGATAATTTCATGATTTTTACCTTGACGATCAGTATAATTTAACCAGCAGGGCTTTAATAATTTAGGGGAAATTTTACTCGCCGCCCAAATATTATTTAATTGCAGCCAATCATTAGCTGGTGGATTTACCTGATCAGCTTTATTGGGTGGCAACATTCCTTCACAACTTCCTGCATAGGGATAATCTGAACAAGCACGGAAATGGTGAATAGAATCATAAATTACTGCTTCAACCCCCGCTTCATTTAAAGCTGGAATAATATGGGGCTGAAAGGCGGTTTCTGGCGGAAATAAAACTTTACTCGCTTCGGTGTTAAAAGTATCACTAATAATGCCACGATGCCATTTTATTTGTCCAATAATATCACGGGAGGGAATTAAGGGCATTAACGGATGAAAAAATCCAAAAGCGGTAAAATCAGTACGTGGATTACCAAAAGCGGTTTTAGTTTGAGCAACTTGAGTTAATTCATGATTCCAATTACTGAATCCGCCATGCGCTTTTCCCGTTTCACCACAACGATGTAATTGCTCAATCAAGGAACCCGACCAACTTGTGGATAAACCAGCATGGGCTAAACCACCATTGGCGTATTGCCAAACTGCTGCTGGGATAAAATGGGTATAAGGACCTTGACGCTGCCCAAAAATATCATCTTTTTCGCCGTCCCAATATTCGGTATTGGTAGCATCATAATAAGGCTGGTGCATATGCTTGTGAATCCCAAAATAAATAACGGGCTGATTTGAAACGCCTAAAGTAACCGCAGTTGGTTTTGGAATCTCTTTTTTAGCAGGTGCAGTTGTTTGCAGTTTTGAAGAACCCTTAATTTGCAATTCACGATGGGTACTAATCCAATCTTTTTCTTGCGCAAGCTTAAAATCGGCGACACGACAACCTTCAATTTGTAAATAAGTAATGCCTTCATGGTAAGCTTCGGGCGGTATTTTAAAAAGATATTGGTTCTGACCTTGATGGCTAACTCTTTCTTCTTTAACAATCCATTCCCAACTATCGGGATGGCGAATAATGAGTTGCGCAAAAGGAACTTTACCATCGGTTTGCATTGAAATGGTAAAACCTTTGCCCGTTTCCACATCTTCAGGCAAAGTTATTTCGGTTATTTTTGTAAAAATCATGGTAGTTAAATTATTAATAAAATTAGGTAATTAAGATTCATCTTCATGCAGTTCATTTTTAACTTCAGTTTCATCATCCAAATCTTGGATAACAACTGGCCAAGATGGTTCTTCATCGGGAGAAGTGGGTTGTTGATGGGTTAAAATAGTTAGCAAAGAAGCGATTCGATCCCGCATTTCCCGCCGATCAATAATCATATCAATCGCACCATGTTCTAGTAAAAATTCACTTCGTTGGAATCCTTCTGGCAAAGTTTCCCGAACAGTTTGTTCAATCACTCGTGGACCAGCAAAGCCAATCAAGGCATTGGGTTCAGCGATATTAATATCACCCAGCATAGCTAAACTCGCCGATACTCCACCCATTGTTGGATCAGTTAATACGGAAATAAAGGGTAAACCATGTTGGCTCATTTTCTGAAGTACTGCGCTGGTTTTTGCCATCTGCATTAATGAAAATAGGGCTTCTTGCATACGCGCACCACCACTTGCCGAAAAACAAATCAAGGGAATATAATATTTGATTGCGGTATTAGCAGCCCGTACAAACTTTTCCCCCACAACACTACCCATTGAACCACCCATAAATTCAAATTCAAAAGCAGCGGTAACTAAAGGTACGCCTTTTACTTGACCTTTTATCACAATTAAAGCATCTTTTTCACCAGTTAATTTTTGTTTTTGCAATAATCGATCTTTATATTTTTTGCTATCACGAAATTTAAGTGGGTCCATTGGAGATAATTCTATTCCAATTTCTTCACGATTTTCTGGGTCAAGAAAAGTTTCTAGTCGTTTGCGTCCGCCAATTCGTAAATGATGGCTACATTTTGGACAAACATTCATTAAGCGTTCTAATTCAGGACTATATAATACTGCCTGACAAACAGGACATTTACTCCACACGCCTTCGGGTACAGAATGTTTACTTTTTCTGCCATCAGTGCGAATGCGGGAGGGTAATAATTTTTCAAACCAAGTCATTTTTATTATATGTAATTAATTAGGAAAGTAATCTGTTTTTTTATCTAAATATATTTTATAAAACAAAACATTTAGCATATATTATTATAATAATAACTCAAACTTGAAAAATCAAATGAAAGAATTAAACTAAAAACTAAAATATGATGGAAGCTTTATTTTATAATATTCGTAACTAAATTTAGGTAAAATATTAAGTTTGATTTAATTGAAATTAGTAAAACTAAGTCCTTAGATTCTTGGTTTTTAAAATTGCCCAATATTTAGTAATTGCTCACCCTAAAATTAGATAGTCCTGAACAAAGTAGTGGTAAACTCGTTAAATATTTTATACTTAACGAATTTTTCAAAAAATAACTACATTATTCAGGACTACCAACATTTTTTGTTCTACCGAACTTATTTACAATAATAACCAACTAGGCATTATCAAGTATCATCATTTTCTTGCAATTTTGCCTGAGCGGCAGCTAAACGTGCGATAGGTACGCGTGGTGCGGAACAAGAAACATAATTTAAATCAAGTTCATGACAGAATTTAATTGAACTTGGATGTCCGCCCTGTTCACCACAAATCCCTATTTTCAAACCAGGATGACTTTTACGTCCCCACTCAACAGTCATTTTCATCAACTGTCCAACCCCTTTGGTATCTAATACTTCAAATGGATTGTCTTGTAAAATACCTGAATCGTTATATAAAGGTAAGAATTTATTTTCTGCATCTTCCCTTGAGAAAGAAAATGCTGCTTGGGATAAATCGTTAGTACCAAATGAGAAGAATTCTACCACTTCAGCTAAATGTTCAGCACGCATACAAGCACGTACTACTTCAATCATAGTACCAAACTTGAAATTTAGTTTAATACCATAATGGCTTTCCACTTCTTTTTGGGTCTTATCCACAATCTTCTTTACATATTTTAATTCCTCAGCGGTGGCAACTTGGGGAACCATCATTTCTGGCTGAATTTCAATACCTTGTTTAGCACATTCAGCAACCGCTTCTAAAATAGCTCGTATTTGCATGGTGTAAATTTCAGGATAGCTAATGCCTAAACGTACTCCACGATGACCCAACATTGGATTTACTTCATAAAGTTCACGAACCTTTTTTAGCATTAATTCTTTTTTAGCAATTAATTCATTAACCATTTGCTCACCCATTTCGTTAAATGGTGCAGGCAATAAACTTGGTACATCTTGCGGATTAGGGTTAGTAAAACGCATGGAACTCAATAAATTAGCCACACCATTGACGGTTCCAGATAATTGACGTAAACTTGCCAATTCATCAATTAATTGCATTTCTGATGGCAAAAATTCATGTAAAGGTGGATCAAGTAAACGCACGGTTACTGGACGAGGTGCTAAAGTTTTAAATAAGGAAATAAAGTCATCACGTTGAATCGGCAATAATGTATCTAAAGCTACTTCACGGGCTTCTTTGGTATTCGCCAAAATCATGTCAACAACAATAGGCAAACGATCAACATCATTAAACATTCGTTCGGTACGACATAAACCAATTCCCATTGCACCGTATTCGACTGCTTTTTCAGCCGCTTCAGGCGTATCAGCATTAGCCATTACTTGTAATCGCGCTTCCTTATCAGCCCAAGATAATAATATTTTGAGTTCTTCTGAAAATTCAGGTTCTAAAGTTGGAATTTCGCCAAGATAAACATCACCAGTGCTACCATTAATGGTAATCACATCGCCTTCATTAATAATATGTTCACCTACAGAAGCTTGTCGAGCTTTGACATCAACGCTGATTCCTTCAGCACCAGCTACACAAGCTTTACCCATACCTCTTGCTACTACTGCCGCATGAGAAGTTTTACCACCGCGACTGGTTAAAATTCCTTTTGATTTAAAAAATCCATGAATATCTTCAGGTTTAGTTTCTTCCCTAACTAAAATGATATTTTCACCAGCTGTGCCTAATAATTCTGCCCGATCCGCATCAAATATACATTTACCACAAGCTGCTCCAGGAGAAGCTGCCAAACCTCTTACTAAGGATTCAGCCTTAGCATTTGGGTCTAAACGAGGATGTAATAATTGCTCTAAAGAATCTGGGACAATTCGACATAAAGCTTGTTTTTTATCAATTAAGCCTTCATTAACCATTTCTACTGAAGTACGTACCATGGCAGCGGCATTCATTTTACCATTTCGAGTTTGTAAACAGTATAAAATTCCCTTTTCAATAGTATATTCGTAGTCTTGAACTTCTTTGTAATGATTTTCTAACTTGTTACGCAATTCAACTAGTTGCTTGTACAAGTCAGGCATTTCAGTTTCCATTTCCTGAATTGCTTTAGGTGTCCTAATACCAGCAACTACGTCTTCACCCTGTGCATTAACCAGGTATTCCCCATACATTTCATTTTCACCAGTACCAGCATTGCGACTAAATCCAACACCAGTAGCACAATCGTTACCCATATTACCAAAAACCATGGTTACAATATTAACTGCAGTCCCATCTGCCATATCTTTGGTAATTTTAAATTCACGCCGATAATCAATTGCTCGTTTACCTGACCATGAGTTGAAAACAGCTTTAATAGCAATTTCTAACTGTTCATAAACATCTTCAGGAAAGGGTTTGCCAGTTTGTTCTTTAACAACTATAAGGAATAATTCGCTAATTTCTTTTAGTTCATCAACGCCTAAATCTACATCTTCTTTAACATTTGCTTGTTTTTTTACTGCATCGAAATGTTCATCAAAATGTTCGTCAGAAATATTTAAAGCAACTTTACCAAATAATTGGATAAAACGACGATAAGCATCATAACAAAAACGTTCATCATTGGTAGCTTTAACCAATCCTGGAAGCGTTTCACTATTTAAACCTAAGTTCAAAATAGTGTCCATCATTCCTGGCATCGACATAGCAGAACCAGAACGTACTGAAACTAGCAATGGATTATCAGGACTACCAAAATTTTTCTGCGTAGCTTGTTCAATCGCTTGAATATTTTGTTTTACTTCATTCATTACCCCAGTCGTTAGTTTACGATCTGAATCACTAAGGTAATTTAAACAGGCTTCAGTTGTAATTACAAAGCCGGGGGGAACATTTAAACCAATTTGGGTCATTTCGCATAAGTTTGCGCCTTTTCCTCCTAATAAATGTTTATTTTTTCCATCACCATCGTTATACAAATAGACATATTGTTTTGCCATTAATTGCTCCTGAAATATAAATTAGTATTTATAAATTAATATCGTTACTAATTTTAAAAATTAGCAACGGTATTATAGAAAAATAATAAACTTTAAAGTTAATCCCTAATTTCAAGAAATAAATTATTTTTATTGCTTTTAATTCTTAAATGAGAAAAAATTAAGGGATAATATACTTTCTACTAAAGAGATAGTTATAACATGGTCAAATTTCAATATTTTATGACATTCTTATTAGTAAGGCATGATAAGTAGTAGGTTATATTTCGATTTTATTTATATAATTCTGGTTCGATTTCTCTTATTGATAAATGTTGTTCGCCTGGTAAAATAGTTAAAAAGCTATCTAAATCAGGTAAAACTGGTATTTCTGAATCAGACATTAAAGCTAAACCACGTGCTTGCTGTTCCAATTGTTGAATGCGCATATTACTATATTTACGATGGCTAAGAATATTTTCATCCGAACTATTTCGCATAATAACTGGATGCAAAAACACTACTAAATTGCGCTTCACCTTTTTAGTACTTTGGGAACGAAATAAATAGCCTAAAATAGGTATATCACCTAATATAGGTATTTTTTGCGTTGTTTGTTGCAAATCTTCATCTATTAAACCTCCTAATACTACCATACTGTTATTTTCAACGATGACCGTGGTTTTAATAGTCCGCTTATTGGTTATTATGCCGCTGGTTGCCAAACTACTACGACTAATACTAGATACTTCCTGCTCAATTTCTAATTTAACCGAATTGCCTTCATTAATCTGAGGTTTAACTTTCAATTTAATCCCCACATCCTCACGTTGAATAGTTTGAAAGGGATTGCCAATACTGCCGCCAACAGTTCCAGTATTAGTATATTGTCCTGTTACTAATGGTATATTTTGCCCAACAACAATTTCTGCTTCTTGATTATCTAAAGTTAATAATGAAGGCGTAGATAATACATTAGTATTCGTATCTGAAGTTAAAGCATTAAGTAATGCTCCAAAGTTAAAAATTTGCTTGCCTAATTGAGCCAAACCCAAGAAACCACCAGCTCCAACATTGGGTAAATTAATATTACCACCTTGATTGGCTTGATAAGCAGCCGAACCAATATCAAGCATTCTCGTTCCAGTATTGTCAAAATTACTAAATCCCACTGGCGTATTACCTGAACCATAAAATAACCATTGCACACCTAATTCTTTCGCCACATCAGTTGAAATTTCCGCAATAATCGCTTCGACTAGTACTTGCGCTCGTCTAATATCTAGTTTACGTACCACTTCTTGCAAATTTTTTTGAATTTTAGGAATTGCAGTAATAACTAAACTATTGGTTGCTTCATCGGCTTGAATATTGGTTTTTACCCGATCATAAGTTTTTTCGTGTGCTTTTACTATTTTGGTGTTATCCAAACTATCACTAATTCCTTTGAGAACATTGACTAAATCTTTGGCTTGAGCATAACGTAAGTAAATTACTTGAGTATCGCCTGCCATTTCCAACGGCGTATCCAAGTGAGTAATTAAAGTGCGTAAACGTAATCTACTGGTTCGATCTCCGCTAATTAATACGCTATTTGTGCGATCATCAGCAATAATTGTTGGAGTGTTATTTTTGGCTTTAGCATTTTTATGTTTTTTTTGCTCTAAACTGGTAAAAGTACGCACAATTTCAGAAGCGGTAGCGTGTTCCAACACAATAATTTCAACTTCCTCATCCCTAGACTTTTTATCAATTCGTTGAATTATTTTTAATAAACGTCGAACATTACTTGCATGGTCAGAAATAATCAAAGAATTATTATCCCCATAGGCAACTAAATGCCCTTGTTGACGAATAAGCGGTCTTAATATGGGAATTAATCGGGCGGCTGAAATATGCTTTACTTGAATGACTTGTGTAACAAGCAAATCTCCAGCAATATTGTTAGTAGATGATAAAACGGGACTATTTTGAGTTTTAGCCTGATTTTCAGGAATAATTTTAACAATATCACCAGCCCCAATAGCGGTAAAACCATGCACACTTAGAATAGATAAAAAAGCATCATAAGTTTGGTCAGCATTCATCGCTTTATCAGAAAAAATGGTTATTTTACCCTTTACTCTTGGATCAACAATAAAAGTGCGTCCTGTTACTTGAGAAATAATTTTGATTAAATCATTAATATCAGTATCTTGAAAATTAAGCGTTACTTCATTAGCAATAGCAGTTGAGATAAAGAGTAATAAATATAAGCAAGAATTGAATATATATTTAAACATGGGCGGTTAAGATTAAGTTGTATGTTACATACTTAGAAATGGTGAAGGGAAATTTCAGCTTAGGCAACTCCTAAAAATATTAATATTTTGGGAATTGCATTATTTCCCTGTTCAACAAGGAAATAGTTTTTAAAACATAGACAATTACTTAACACGCATCCCTGGTTGCGCACCAGTATCAGGACTTAATATAAATAAATCTTTTTTACCTGGTCCAGCGGCTAAAACCATTCCTTCTGAAAGCCCAAACCGCATTTTACGTGGAGCTAAATTAGCCACCATCACCGTTAAACGATTAACCAATTGTTCAGGCTCATACGCATCTTTTATACCTGCAAATACATTACGAGGCTTCTCTTCACCAATATCTAAAGTTAAACAAAGTAACTTCTGCGCACCTTCAACATATTCCGCCTTTATAATCCTTGCAATTCGCAAATCTACTTTAGCAAAATCGTCATAACTAATGATTTCTTTTATTGAGTCCGCTGACTTCGATGGCGTATTGGCGGTTAAACTTTCTGTGGAATCAGCAATCATAGCCGCAACTTGTTTTGCTTCTACTCGTTTCATTAATGGTTTAAATTGCTGAATAGTATGATTTAATAATGGTTTTGGTTGCCAAATAAGAGTAGTTTGTAAAAATTTTTCCACTTGTTTAGTCATTACAGGCAAAATAGGACTTAAATAAGCCATTAATATTTGAAATAAATTAAGTCCTTGTGTACAAACCGCTTGTAGTTCTTGCTCTTGACCATCTTGTTTAGCTATTACCCAGGGTTTATGTTCATCGATGTATTGATTAGCTTGATCAGCTAATGACATAATTTCCCGAACCGTTTTATTATACTCCCTTTGTTCATACATAGTTGCAATGGTTACACCTGCGTTTATAAATTGCTGATATAATTCCTGATTTGGCAAATTATCCGCAAGTTTTCCATTAAAGCGTTTACTAATAAATCCAGCACAACGACTAGCAATGTTGACAACTTTACCTACCAAATCACTATTTACTCGTTGACAAAAATCCTCCAAATTAAGGTCAACATCTTCAACCCCTTGATTCAATTTAGCTGCAAAATAATATCGCAAATATTCGGGATTCAAATGGTTCAAATAAGTTCTCGCATTAATAAAAGTTCCCCGCGATTTTGACATTTTTTTACCATCAACGGTTAAAAAACCATGAACAAATACACTGGTTGGTTTCCTGAAACCGCTTCCAGTCAGCATTGCTGGCCAAAATAGGCTATGAAAATAGACAATATCTTTGCCAATAAAATGATATAATTCTGTTTTACTATTCGCTTGCCAAAATTCATCAAAATTAAGATTTTTACGTTCACATAAATTTTTAAAACTAGCTATATATCCAATGGGAGCGTCTAACCAAACATAAAAATATTTATCCTTTTCACCTGGGATTTCAAAGCCAAAATAAGGAGCATCACGAGAAATATCCCAAGATTGTAAACCTGCTTCAAACCATTCATTTAATTTATGTTTTATACTATTTTGTACGGTGCCACTATTTATCCAATCCTTTAGCATAGATTCAAAATTAGATAAATTAATAAATAAATGTTCAGACTCTTTTTCAATCGGTTTTGCACCAGAAATAGCTGAAGTTGGATTTTTTAATTCGGTTGGATTATAGGTTTTACCACAAACTTCGCAACTATCACCATATTGGTCTTTTGCACTACATTTAGGGCATTCACCGCGAATAAATCGGTCTGGTAAAAACATCTTTTCAACTGGATCATAAAATTGGCTAATTGTCCGCCGTTCAATATGTCCACCTTCAGTCAACCGCTGATAAATAAGTTGGGAAAAATATTTATTCTCATCACTGTGGGTTGAGTAATAATTATCAAATTCGATGGCAAAATCAGCAAAATCAGCTTGATGTTCAACATTAAACTTAGCCACTAACTGTTCAGGTTCAATACCCTCTTTTTGCGCTCTAAGCATAATAGGTGTGCCATGCGCATCGTCCGCACAAACGTAATAACATTCATGCCCACGCAATTTTTGAAATCGTACCCAAATATCAGTTTGAATATATTCAACTAAATGTCCAATATGAATAGAACCATTTGCATAGGGCAAGGCACTGGTAACTAAGATTTTTCTTGTAGAATTTTCCATGATAAATAATGTAAAAAAATTGTTTAACAATTATTAAGACGGGATAACAACGCTTATAATTCAACTTTTGAAGGGAATTTTGTGGCTAAATTTGAGTATTCTAAACAACCATGTTTATTATAAAATTTAACATTACCAGTTTCATCGCAAAGCCAAAATTCTTCAGCCCCAGCTTCAAAATATAAATGCTTTTTTTCATTCATTTCTAACATAGAATTACTTAAAAACATAACTTCGATACAAATTTCTGGTGCGATTGAACAAGCAACTTCTGTTTTAATTTGTTTAAATCTATTTTTAGAAACCCAAATAACATCAGCTACTTTAATACCTTTGGCTGTTAAAATAGCACATTCGGGAAAAGTTTTTCCATTAGTTAAAATAGAACGTAGTAGATATTCAATTTCTCCTTGAAAAGCAGCATGATAAACCTTTGTTGGAGACATAAGAATATTTCCATACTCATTCAATTCTATCTTGAAAGGTAAATTTTTTAAGTTGGGATTATCACATACTTCCTGCCAATTCATAAGCCTAATTTAGAATTGATTAATCTAAAATTTAATACAACGTTTAATAAATTCTTTTTCTGTAATAATATCTTTGGTAGTTTCTAAACGATCAAGGAAAGAAATACCATGTAAATGGTCATATTCATGCTGAAAAATGCGTGCGACAAAATCTTCTAATACCTGTTGTCTTGGCTGTATATCTCTAGTGAAATATCCAATTTTAATTCGTTTATATCTAGGTACAAAACCGCGAATACCAGGAACACTTAAACAGCCTTCCCAATTTTTCTCTATTTCATCGGAATGTTCTATTACTTTTGGATTAATAATGGCAATTGGATCCATGTAAGGAGCAGAAGGATAGCGCATATTGGGACAGGAAGCCATAATAAAAATTTGTAAAGATTCATAAATTTGCGGAGCTGCCATACCAACACCATTTGCATCTTTGATAGTTGCTAACATATCATCAATTAATTGTTGCGTTGAAGCTAATTTAATTGTTTCTTGATTCAATGTAACAGCTTTTGATCTAAGTACTTCATGTCCTAATTGTGCTATTTGACGAATAATAGGCATTTTTAAGAAAATAATTGTAAAGAGTCCAAAAAAATTGAACCCATTAAATGAAGTTAAATATCTGAAGCTTTTTTAGAATAATTGGTAATATCTGCTTCTGTTTTTAAATGGGATATAAATTGATTGAAATCTGTTATGCCCATTGCTTGCTGCAATCGAAATTGTTTAGATTCCAAACTTTTATCTTCCTCATCCGATTTATTCTCACCATCTTTTACTTGCAAAACCGCAATTAAAGCATAATCACCATTTTTTAATTCTAAATTTTGATAAATTACATTATTTTCACTAGGTTGTCCCATTTTAAAAGCTGCTTCTAAAATAGTTTTTTGTCTAACACTATTATCTTTTCTAGCAAACCATTCTGCTATTGACCAAGTTAAATCCTGTTCTTGTGGTTGAATATTATTATCCAGCTTAATAGTTTCAAATAAACTTTGACCTAAATTTTTAGCTTTAATTTTTGCTTGTTCCAGTTTTATAGAAGCAATAATATTATCCTTTACTTCTTCTAAAGGTTTTAATGTTGCCGCTTCATGGTCTTTTAAACGTATCACCACCGCATGTTGTTCACTGATTTCAATCGGTTCACTATTATATCCATCTTTTAATACATTATTACTGAAAGCAGCACTAATAACTTCATCATTTGCTAAAATAGGATGTTGCTCACTTTGTTCATAAACATCAAAGCGACTAAATAATTGAGTAGATTTATTTTTCAAGCCTAGATCGTCGACTAAACTGCTCAAACTATTGGGCTGTTCAAATGCTAAATTGCTAAACTGTCCAGCGATTCCATCAAATTCTACCTCAATTTTTTCCTGTTGTACTGTTATTATTAATTCATCACGAACTTCTTTAAACGTACGCACAATTTCTGCTTTTTTATCCAACAATTCAATAATATGAAAACCATATCGTGTTTTAATTGGTTCGCTAACGTCCTTTATTTCCATATCCATAACTGCTTTTTCAAAAGGTTTTGCTATCATAGAATCAGAGTTGAGCCAATTCAAATTACCACCTGAATTTTTACTATTAGTATCATCAGAATATTGTTTGGCTAATTCTGCAAAATCTTCTCCAGCTTTGATTTTAGCTGAAATTTCTTTAGATTTTTGTTCGGCTGCTACCAAATCTTCTGCAGTTGCATCATAATCTAATCTAGTTAAAATATGTCGTACATTCCATTCTGGGGGAGTTGTAAAACTTTGCTTACGGCTTTCATAAATTTCTTGCAATGCTTCATCATCTATTTCTTCTAATTCTAAATCTGCTTTTGATAATTCTACATATTCAATACTAACTTTTTCATTAGTCATATATTGTGATTTATTTTTTGTATAATAATTATCTATTTCAGAATCGCTAACACTAATGTTATCAATAAAACGGTTAAATGGAATAACTAAATAACTAATAAGGCGTTGCTGTTTTTCCAATTGGATATGTTGTTGTTTAGCATAATCAGTTATAATCGCCGAACTTAATAATCCATTGCGAAATTGTTCAGCTAACATACTCCGACGAATAATATTTTCAAATTGCGAAGGCGTTAATCCCATATTATAACGCAACATATTTTTATAACGTTCTTGGTCAAATTTGTCATCATCATTCTGAAAAGATTTAAAACTATGAATACGGTAAGCTAATAAAATATCCCCTATACGCATTCCAGAATCAACGGCTGATTGGACTAATAATTCCTCTTCAATCATCTGTTGCAAAGTATCTTGACGAAGTTTTCCATCCATGTATGATAAATCCATATTTTGATCTTTGAACATAGAACGTAGTTGCTGTTTTCTTTGACTAAATTCTCGTTGAAAATCTGCTTCTAAAATTTCAACTCCATTCACCTCAGCAATAATTCTTTTGGGAGAAGGGTTAAAAAATTCATTAATTCCCCAAAAGGCAAACGGTACTGAAATAATCCCTACAATTACCCAAGCTAACCAACCTTGAACACCATCACGAATATTTTGTAACATAATAAAGTTTATTCCTTGTTTGAATTATTCATTTTACTGCATGAGGTCATGATTTTCTACTTTTTCCTATTTTAAAAAAATAGATATATTGACAATATTTAAATAAGCCCATCTATTAATATACATTATATTAATAATTATCAATTATTTGTAACTATCTACCAATTAAAGCTTTAAATGCTAATTAAGAGTTAAAATTTTAACATGATTGATGTTACATTTTATATGTATTTCTTAACTTGGTA
>JAGLFE010000009.1 GCA_023144675.1 Thiomargarita sp.
GCTTGAGTACGTGATGTTTGTGAAATATTTTCTATTTGTCCAGCTAGTTGTACTGATACTTTTTCAATTTCTGCTAATGAAGAGCCAGCTTTTTCGGCTAACAAAGCTCCTGATACTACACCTGAAGTACTTTGTTCCATTGAACTAACAGCCTCATTGGTATCACCTTGAATTGTTTTAACTAAAGCATCAATTTGTTTAGTTGCATTACCCGACCTTTCAGCCAAACGTTGAATTTCATCGGCAACAACTGCAAAACCACGCCCTGCTTCACCAGCCATAGCTGCTTGAATAGCCGCATTCAAAGCCAAAATATTAGTTTGATCAGCAATATCATCAATTAAGCCAACAATATCTCCAATTTCCTGCGCACTTTCACCTAAACGTTTGATTCGTTTAGAAGTTTCTTGAACTTGTTCACGAATAGCATCCATACCTGTAATAGTATCTCGTACGGCTTTTGCACCTTTACTAGCAATATTAACAGATTTTTTAGCTACACTGGTAGATTCAACCGCATTGGCGGATACTTTTTTAACTGAATTTGCCATTCCAATAATTGCTTGACCGGCTTTAGCAATTTGTTGTGCTTGACGTTCACTAGCATGCGTGAGTTGAGTGGCAACAGAACGTGTATTTTGCGCAGCAGAAGTTACTTGATCCGAAGTATTATTTATATTAATTACTAAGTCCCGTAGAGCTTCAATAGAAAAGTTAATCGCATCAGCAATCGCACCAGTAAAGTCTTCTGTAACGGTGGCGTTAACTGTTAAATCTCCATCAGCTAGTTCTGAGATTTCAGTTAATAAACGTAAAATAGCTTCCTGATTACGTTGATTACTTTTTTCTGTTTCATTTAAACGTAATTTTGTTTCATTGGCTCGAACTTTATTAATACGTATAATTAAATAACCTAATATTAGCAATAGCGTCAATACAACAACAGCTAAAGTGTTTCCTAAAAAAGGTGAAATGAAACGTTCATTAGCTACCACAACATAAGATTTTTGTAATTTTTCTATCCCATTCAATATATCTGGATTTAACTCTATAATTATTTGCAATGCTTCTTTCGCATTATAAAGTTCTTCCGAATTATCTAGGAAAAAGTCAATTTTTTCAATACGTTCATCAAATAAATTAGATAATTCTTCAATAACAATTTGTGCTTCACTAGATGATACTGGAGGTATATTGACATCCATGTCTTCATCACTGCCTGATAATAGAATTGACAATACATCTGTAAATTCAGTAATCGCTTCATCTACTTGATCTCCAGCATTTACAGCTTCTTCAGGATCACTAACAAATGAACGTCTAATATTATTATTCATCCGATCTAACCAAAGTAATTGAAGAGATGCTAAAGATATTTGTTCTGGAATTGCATTACCAGCAATAAGTGCATCAATCATTTCGGTTGTTTTTATTACAATATCTTTGGTAAGCTCTTTTAATTCAGCTAATTGGCTATATAAACCAGTAACCGCCTCTTTAGTTGCTAATAAATGGTCAATATTTAATTGAGCATTAATTTCTCCTTTACTCCATGTTTTTAGCAAATCATCTAAACTTGGTTTTGCTTGTATAGGCGTACCTGGCATTCCCGATTCCGAATTACCATTTTTAATTTTAGCTAATAATTTATTATATTTATTGTAAGACCTAGTTAAATTTTCAAAACCAGACAAATTACCTTTTGCAGCTTGTGATGCGTGTTGAGTAATTTGCTGTGATAATAAACGTAATTGAGCAATATAATCCAAATATTCTTCATCATACCTATTATCTCTCGCC
>JAGLFE010000090.1 GCA_023144675.1 Thiomargarita sp.
TAACTATCTACCAAGAAATACGTATAAAATCAAGTAAAAATGTAGCATCAATCGCGTTAAATATTTTAACTCTTAATTCCTAGCATAGTTTTTAATTGCGAATTAATAATTAATATGAAGGAATCATTAGTAATTAATCATTTTTAGTTAGTAATTTATAATTTTTTAGCACTTTCCTCTTTAAAAACCCTAGCTACACCCTAAAATATTCACTCAGATAAATCACTAATTTTTTATTTTCGAGGAAAAATATGTTTAAAGTTACTAAGAATGCAGCCACCCGTATTTTAGAAGCTGCTCAAGCTGGAGAAATGGAAGGTTTGGCTTTACGCCTTGCACCTTATTATAAATCAGATGGTAGTATTGAATACAATAAAATGGGATTTGATGAAATCAAGGAAAATGATATTCGTATTGAAGCTCAAGGAATTAATATTGTATTTGCACCTGAATATAAGGAATTATTGAATGAAGCTACAATGGATTTTGTAGAAATCGAAACAGGTAATTTTAGTTATATTTTCTTAAATCCAAATGACCATAATTACGTTCCATCAAAGGAGGAAGGTAAAAATGACTGAATTAATTAATAAACGTTGTAAGCCTTGTGAAGGCGGTATTGAACCATTAACATCCAAAGTGGCTAATAATTTATTGAAAGAGCTTGAAAATTGGCAATCAAATCAAGATAACAGCCAAATTAGCCGTAGTTATACATTTAACAACTATTATGAAACTATCGCTTTTGTTAATGCAATAGCTTGGGTTAGCCACCAAGAAGATCATCATCCAGACCTAGAAGTTTCTTATAATCGTTGCATTGTGCGTTACTCAACTCATGCTATCAAGGGCTTGTCAGAAAATGACTTTATTTGTGCCGCTAAAATAAATGAGTTGTTAATATCACCTGATGATGAACCGTTGGTATGCGCCCTTAAAGATTCCTAAAATTTCTTCTCTAATAAATTGAGTAATTTTATTTTAGTTGCTGATTGAGGTCCAGTTACTTTAAAAATAATATCATTTGGACTACATTGAATAGATCCATTATAATATTCATTAGTTTGTCCAAGGCTGTCATTATTATAAAAGCCAGAAACAGTATCATTCTCAAAATTGATATTACTATAAAAACCG
This sequence comes from Thiomargarita sp., assembly GCA_023144675.1. Lineage (GTDB taxonomy): Bacteria > Pseudomonadota > Gammaproteobacteria > Beggiatoales > Beggiatoaceae > JAGLFE01. Next base: position 1,138 of record JAGLFE010000090.1, read on the forward strand.
CTATCTCTTAGAGACCGTTCAGCCCGTCTTAAACATTCTAAAGAGCTAAGAACTGTAGATTGCGACCTTTCAAGTTTTCTAATTTCAACACTGTTACTAGGTTTTTGAATATTCTTGATTGGTTGCTTTTTAGGTATGTTAGCAATATTTTTAGGTGGGCTTTGATTATCACGCCTATTATTATTTCCAGCAGGTTTAGGTTTAGTACAAGTTGTTGCTTTAGTTGCAGCAGTAATTGACTTATGGCGTAAAATTTTATGGCGTAAACTTTCTGCTTTTTGCAATGCTTTTTGAGGAACATCGGCAATTGTAGTAACAAAAATAACTCCAGATTTTGCTAAACATTTTACCAATACTTTATATTTATACGAACCTATCCCACTAAAGTTTAAATGGAACGAATATTTGCTTGGTTTCAACGTAAATAT
>JAGLFE010000091.1 GCA_023144675.1 Thiomargarita sp.
CCTTGTTTTAAATCAGCTTGAATACGTTTATTATCAATTTCAAGAATACGAGCTTTAGTGTGTGCATTATCAGTTAAAATATGCACTTGCGCCCCTGTATAAGAGCGAGCTGGACAAGATTGTGCCTCCAAAGCCATACTTAGCAAACTAATTGTTACTTGTTCACCTGTTGCCAAAAGTACATCAAATTCACGAGCTTTCGGTGGATCAGCAATATTTTTAGCTAAAGCCACTAAACGGTTTGTTTCACCACTCATCGCTGAAACAACGACAACAACATCATGTCCTTGTGAACGAGTTTTCATAACTTTTGCGGCGACAGCAGTAATCCGCTCAACAGAGCCGACTGAAGTACCGCCATATTTCTGTACGATTAATGCCATATTTTATTAGCCAATTGTTATAGTGTAACTTACAATTTAATAATTGTGAAATTTTGAAACATAAGTATTTTTGTGCATTTTAATATTAATGTATTCTAAATTTCAGTATAAAATAAACAATTATTATAAATATTTTATCATTATATATTAATAATAAGGTTATTTTATTTAAAAAAATACTTTTACGAAAATCATAGCAAACTTAATATAAAATAAATTTATTTACGTTGCCAATTTTCTTTTTCATCTTGATACCACCAACCATTTTTAGCTTTTTCTATCCATAATTTAGCAAAAATAATTTGAATCTTTTGTTGCCATTCAGAATGTTTTTTAGTGATTGCAATATATAATTTTAAACGATCTTGATTTTCTACTTCAATCCATTTATCTACTTGGCGACGATTTTTTAAGGCTATAAGTTTTCGATCTCGTAAAATAATCAACCCATTATTGGTTAAACCAATCGCACCCATTTTATAATAAGCTTCTAATTTTTTATGTCTGGTTTTTAATCGATTTTTTATTTTTTTAATAGCTGGAAGCTTAGTTTTATCCCAAACCTCATTAATTAATTTATTAACTGATTTTTTATCAGTCCAAACATTATCAATCATATCATCAGCAACTTTTTCAACTTCAGCCGCTGGAAAATAAATATTAATTGTTACGCAAGCCGAGAGAAATAGACAAAAAGAAAATAAACTAAATTTTATAAACATTTCATTATCCATTCTTTTAAGAAATAACGTAATTACAGTATAATTATTATTTTTAAAAAACCAAATACAAACAATTTAATATTTATGGACAATAAACTAACACACTTTAATCAAACTGGCGAAGCACATATGGTTGATGTAGGTGAAAAACAAGCTACTCAACGTATTGCAGTTGCTGAAGGTATTATTACCATGCAAACTAATACTTTTCAGTTGATAACTCAAGGAAAACATAAAAAGGGTGATGTTTTAAGCATTGCACGTATTGCAGGTATTATGGCGGCTAAAAAGACGGGTGAATTAATTCCATTATGTCATCCTATTATAATAACCCATATCCATATTGACTTAACACCATTAATAGAACAAAATATCATACATTGTGAAGCAACAGTAAAAACAACAGGACAAACTGGTGTTGAAATGGAAGCATTAACTGCCACTCAAATCACTTTATTAACTATATATGATATGTGTAAAGCAGTGGATCGGGGAATGAGTATTGAAAAAGTTAGATTAAAACAAAAATCGGGTGGAAAATCTGGGACATGGACTAGAAATGAAAAAAAAGGTCTTGATAAATTAGAATAATTTTAATTATTTTATAGACTTTAAAAACTTTTATGATATAATTCTTATCTTTTATTAATAATTATTTTATTAACAATGTTTCGGAGATTTATATGAAAAAATTGTTGGCAATATTACTGGTAATTTCAGGTTTTGCGTTTCAGGTTTCAGCAGATGATAACTCTGTTCAAGTGCAACAAGAAAAAATTACATCACAAGTTTTAGAAAAAGAAATATTAGTTTCTAACAAAGATGTTAATGAATCTGTTCAAAAAAATTCTGTGAAACAGGAAACAGAACAGGAAAAATTACAAAATCAGTTGAATTTTCTAAAATTACAGCACAGTATTTTAGCTACACAAAATTTAATTAAAACCGAAAGATACAAGCAAGAATTATTGGAACTTCAACAAGAAAAAGATAAATTACTATTACAAAATGAGCTGGAAAGTGAACTTCATACAGCGAAACAAATGAAGAAGCTCAAAAGCTTAGAAGATAAAAAAGCTCATCTTGAACTCGAAAATGAAATACGTGAACAAGAAAAGTTAAAAACCTTCTCTGATTTAGAAAAAGAGCGGCAGAGATTGGAAGCTGAAAATTTATTGCTTGAAGAATTAAATAAGAAAGAAGAACTCAAAATTCAATTAGAAAGTGCAAGATTAAATTTTGAACTTAGTAAATTAGAACTTGAAAGGTCTAAAGGTACAATTGAGTTGGAAGCAGTATCCCAAAAAATTATGGAACGGGAACAACAGGAATTGTGGGATAGTCAAGTTAATCGACCTAAAAAATATTTGAAAGAACCTTATTTTAATGGACGTTTAATAATAAGTGATCGAAAAATAGAGCTTGGACGTGTGATTTTTAGAGGAACTGCAGATTATGTTAATGAACGTATTGATTATTTTAATAATAAAAGCGGCGAATATCCTATTTTTCTAATAATTGATTTATGTTATGGTGGTTCTGTTATGGAGGGTTCTAAAATACTTGAAGCTATGCACGCCAGTAAAGCACCAGTTTATGTTGTAGTAAAAACTTTTGCAGCGAGTATGGCGGCTACTATTGCTACACTTGCAGAACGTTCTTATTCTTATCCCAATGCTTTAATATTACATCATCAAGTATTTAGCTTTGCCTGGGGAAATCAAAAAGAGTTAAGAGAACGACTAAAAATTACTGATGAGTGGACTAGACGTATTATACAACCTGTTGCTGAAAAAATGGGCATTACCATGGATGAATTTGTGGAAAAAATGTATGAAAACAACTCAACTGGTGATTGGATAGAGTTTGCAGATTCTGCAGCCAAATTAAAATGGATAGACACAATCATAAAAGATATTAAAGATGTTTCTGTTACCAAACAACCCGTTGAAAAAAATGGAAGAGTGAACTTTTTTATGTTGCAAAAAACACCATTTAAGGAACAAGTAGATTCAAGTGGTCAAGCTTATATTAAATTACCACCTTTAAATCCATTGGATTATTATTATTTGTATAATCCCAATAATTATTATCGTTAGAAATAATGGTTTTGCAATCCAAATTTGGTAAATTTTAAAAATTTATCAGGTTTGTTTATAAAACTTGAATTTTAGTTAAGATTTTGCCATTTTGTATGTTGCAAAGAAAATCATTACGAAATGGCATTAACTAATTTCACTTAAAACTGTAAAATTTCCTAAAGTTAGCCTTATAACTCTCCCGCTTCAAGTTGTTTGCTCAAATATTCTAAGCGTTCTGGTGTGCCAACATCCGTCCAGCGTCCAGTGTAATATTCCCCAGTTACCTGCTTTTTTTCCATTGCCTTGTTTAATAACGGAA
>JAGLFE010000092.1 GCA_023144675.1 Thiomargarita sp.
AACTACTGCTTTTTTAACAAAGCTTTCAATTCAGGAATACAAGAACCACAATTACTACCTGCCCTACATTTATCTGCAATTTGGATAGTAGTTTGTAATTTTTCCTCGGTTATAATTTTTCCGAGTTCATTTTCCCCTAGATTAAAACAAGCACAAATAGCATTATCAGTAATTTCATCATTATAAGCTGTCAACAATCCCAATCGTTCAGTTGGAGTTAAGTTATCCCTAGTAAATAATTGGATTAATTTACGTCTAGCTGGCAACTGTTCATTGTTGCTAACAAACATACAAATATTTAATCGCCCATCAATAATATTTGCACAATTGTAGCGACCATTAGCACGATCTTGATATTCTAGCCAATCCAAATTTTCATCAAAGTTTTTATGTATCCAATCCGCCCAATTTTTAGGTTGAGTTTGTCCTGCAAGTTCATAACGCCAGCAATTATCACTAGGAATTTTTACCCAATAATCAATATTTTCAGTCGGTAATTCTAAGGGCGATTTAGATAAAATGAAAGCCTGCCATTCTGAATGATAAGGGCTTATCCTGACTGGATTATATTTAAATTCTGGTTGTCCCGAAATAGGATCGGTATTAGCGGCAACTAAATTATTAACCTTAGCATTACTACTATTTTGTTGATTAAAGTGCATGGGGATAAATACGTTTCCCATTTGTTGTTGCTCAGTTATTTTGGCTCGACCTATCCAAATGCCTAAATTATTTTTAACTTGAACCAAACTATTAGGTGCAATATTCATAACTTTAGCATCATCAATATGAATTTCAACATAAGATTCTCCAATATGTCTTAATAAACGTGCTGATTTGCCAGTGCGAGTCATGGTATGCCATTGGTCGCGAATACGTCCAGTATTTAGAATTGTAGGAAATTTTACATTGGTTAATAATGCTGGTAAACGTGGGACTGTTGCAATAAAATTCGCTTTGCCATTGTAAGTAAAAAAACGTCCATCAGTAAACATTCTTTCAGTGCCTCTCAAGCCAGCACAATTTTCAGTTGAATCGCATATCGGCCATTGTACGGGGCTTAGAGTTTGATATTCTTCATCTGCGAGGGGAAGTAATCCACTTAAATCAAAATCACGAGAACCCAAGTTTTTATAGCCAGAAAGGGCTGCATATTCCCGAAAAATATTAGTAGGAGAAGTATAAGAAAATTCTTTTATATAACCCATTCGTTGCGCAACTTGACTCATTATCCACCAATCTGCTTTAGCTTCACCAGGCGAATTTAAAAAAGGTCGTTGTCTGGAAATTCTTCTTTCTGAATTAGTTACAGTTCCATTTTTTTCCCCCCAAGCTAAAGCTGGCAATAATACATCGGCATATTTAATCGTATCATTATTACGTACACAATCAGAAATTATAACCAATTCACATTTTTCTAAGGCTTTTTCGACCTGTTCAGAATTGGGTAAACTAACTATGGGATTAGTCGCCATAATCCAAATAGCTTTTATTTTTCCTTGTAGCATCTTTTCAAACATTTCAACTACTTTTAATCCAGGTTCGGCAGGAATTTGCGGTGATTTCCAAAATTGTTGCACTAAAGCACGACTATCTGGTTCAAAATCCATGTGGCAAGCTAATTGATTCGACAAAGCACCTACTTCACGTCCGCCCATTGCATTAGGTTGTCCCGTCATTGAAAAAGGTCCCATGCCTGCTTTGCCTAAACGCCCCGTTGCCAAATGACAATTAATAATGCTGTTGACTTTATCCGTGCCGCTAGTGGATTGATTAATACCTTGTGAATAAAGCGTAACCACTTTTTCAGTATTAGCAAATAAATTAAAAAATTTTGTTATTTCTTCCTCTTCAAGACCACAATGATTAGCGATGTTAAATATGGAACCGCTTGATTCTCTCGCCGTATGTAAAGCAGAGGCTAAACCTTGAGTACATTTTTCTAAAAAATCATAATTTAATTTATCGTTCTTTCTTAAAAAGTCCAGTAAACCATTAAATAACCAAATATCGCTACCAGACTTTAGAGGTAAATGTAAATCAGCAATTTCGCAAGTTGCAGTATAACGGGGATCAATAACTACTATTTGCAAATTGGGTCGTTTTTCTTTGATGGCAACAATTCGTTGAAATAAAATTGGATGACACCAAGCCAAATTACTTCCCGCCAACACAATTAAATCAGCGGCTTCTATATCGGTATAATTTCCTGGCACCGTATCACTTCCAAAGGCACGCTTATAACCTGATACACTAGAAGACATACATAATCTTGAATTAGTATCAATATTGGCAGAACCAATAAATCCCTTCATCAATTTATTAGCAATATAGTAATCTTCAGTCAATAATTGTCCAGAAACATAAAATGCAATTGCATTAGAACCATGCTCGGCAATAATATGTTGCAACTTGTTAGCAACTTTATCTAATGCAGTATCCCAACTACAACTTTCTCCAGCCACTATTGGTTGCAATAAACGATTTTCTAAACTTAAAGTGCTATTTAAAGCAATGCCTTTGGAACATAATTTACCCAAATTAGCTGGATGAGATTTATCTCCTTGAATGGTAACCATTCCATTTTCACTAATTTGAGCAATTACACCGCAACCAACTCCACAATAAGGACATGTTGTTTGTGTACTAGACATTTATTTTATAACCTATGATTGAAATATTGTAACTATCTACCAAGA
>JAGLFE010000093.1 GCA_023144675.1 Thiomargarita sp.
GTGGCAACAATTTGGCACTCAAGCTTTTATATAGATATAGTAACATTCTTATATTACTATACTATTTTAAACTTTAACTAATTGATTTAACTTGCAATAAAGTTATTATTATGGTACTTCTTTATAAGAATATCACTATACATCGTATTTAATCAACACCCGTTAGCATTATTCACAAATAACTCATGTTTTAACAAACTATCCACTGCTTGCTCCAATAAGATTTCCCGAAACAAAGATACAGAATAATAATAAACTCTTTTCTCACGCTGAATCACGTAAGCCAACTCCAAACGTGTCAAAGACTGCATCAATTGTTCAGTAGTATAATTGTATTGACCCAACAATGTTATCAACTCAGATAATTCAAATTCGCCTTTTTCCACTGTGGCATATACTATAATACGGTCTAAACTCGCAGCTGGTTTATCATTAGTAAGCTGAGTCCAGCCGCCTAACATCTCAGAAATGGTTTTATTTTTTAAAGCTTTGCTTACTATTTTTGTGGTGATTTTTTGCTTCAGCGTTAAATCTTTTAACATTTCATCACAAACAATAGCAATTAAATTAGCTCGTTGCCCAGTTTCTACCACAATACGTTCAACTAACTCGTCTTTATCATAATTAATCCCCAGCATTTTCATAGGTTCGATAGCCAATTTACGACAAGCTTTCGGTTCTAAGGCTCCAATGGTAATTGATTCACCGAAATTTTTAATCGGAGAATGATAATCCAACACAGTTGCTTGATATAAATCCCAAAATCCCGCTAGAATAAAATAACATCGTCCTTCTTCACTAAGATTACGAAAATGATTAAGCATCGGATAATCGGTTGCCATTTCGCGCTGAATAAAAATATCAGCTTCATCTATCAATAATAAACTTTGCCGCTTGTTAGGTAAGTTGGTAAGATATTGATTAAAAATTTTCTTATCGCTACGTCCTACAGATAGGTAAACACACTCTATTTTGGGATGATGTTGATAATATCGCTCTATTTGACGCAATAAACTAGTTTTTCCCAATTGCCGCCCACCAATAACCAGATAATTTCTAAGTTCACGATTAAAAATTTGGGCTAAAATTTGCTCACGCCCAAAAAAGGCATTACTTTTAGTAATACCGCCCTGGGTTTGATAAGGCGAAAGGTAAGTAATAGCAAGCTGTTGAGACAATAATTTGGTAAAAATTTCAATAGGATGTGGCGATAATAATAAATTGGTAAGTTCCCGACTATTAGGTATAACCCATAAATTAGTCCTATCTTGAGCATAAGTTTGTAAATTAAGGGTCGGTTCCAAATTAATTACTAGCGTGGCTTGGAAACTTATATCATCTTGCCGTAATCGCCAAATAATTTCCTGAGCAGTCATAAGAACAGGGGGGAAATAAATTATTAATCGATCCAATTTAAGCGGAAAATTAGCACTTAAATGCAAAATAAAAATATCTTTATGGGATTGTACCGTTGCACTTAAACGATTGGCTAATAATTGGCAACGTAATGAATTTGACTGTTGGATAAAATTAATGGCTTGATTTAACCATTTAAGATGTGAATCGTTACTGGACAACACGCTATCAAGTCGAAAGGTCATACGCAATAATCGTTTAGCTTTAGGCAATTGTTCTAATGACAATGCTAATAATTGACTACTATCTGCGGATAATGTTTGTACAATCGGATGATAATACAAACTGAGATAATATAAGATAATACTGATAAATAAGGCTAACAAACTTAATAAAAACACCCAAGAAAAGCTATTAGGAACTTGAATACGAACTGGAATAACAATAGACTGAGTTTGATGTTGAGCGGTACTGATTGATAAATTTAATTGGGTTGTTTGGGGATTATTATTTAACCAAGTACTGATTTTAACTGGTAAAGTGATATGTTCATGAGCTTTTAAAACCAAATGAGTTGCAGGTGGATAAAAAATTAAAGGATTTTGTGGTTCAAATACCTGTCTTAGTTTAATCCAATAAACCGGTATGGTATCATGATTACTAATGCTTAAAGAAAAAGTGGCTGGCTTATTATAATCAAGCACTATAGATTCAACCGAGGACTCAATATGAAGTGGTTTAGCTTGCTTAACTTGAGGTAAAATGGATTCAATGCGACCATTTGGTTGTTTGTTTACTAACAAAGTTCCATCATCAACTCGCCAACATCGCTGAGTTAAAATATGACAACTAGCCCAAGTCGCCCCTGCCCCTTTTATCATAACCTGGTTTAATTTACCCGTATTTACTTCCCAAAGTCGAATCGTACTATCTTTTGAACCCGAAGCCAAAAAATCACCCGTTTGATTAAAAGCAATGCTATTAACAAAATCAGTATGATTTGTCAAGCTATGTAGTAATTTACCCGATATTATTTCCCATAAACGAATAGTTTTATCCCAAGAACTTGAGGCTAAAATATGATTATTAGGGCTAAAGCTAACGGCTGTAACATAATGTGAATGTCCATTCAAACGTTTAATTTCTTTACCTAATAAAACATCCCATAAACGGACAGTTTTATCCCAAGAACCTGAAGCTAATAGATTGCCTTCAGAATTAAAAGCAATTGAAGTAATAAAATGTTCATGTCCTTCAAGAGTTTTAATATTTTCTCCTGATGAAATGTTCCATAATTTTATGGTTTTATCATCAGAACCTGAGGCTAAAACTTGACCATCAGGACTGAATGCCAATGCAAAAACATGGTTAGTATGTCCATTCAAAGTATTAAGCTTTTCGCCCGACAACAGGTATAAAGATGACATCTCTGGTTGTAATTCAGTAGGGTAACGAGTTCCAATAGCTAAAATTTGGCCATTTGGGCTAAAAGCAAGTGTATTAACCTCGGAAGGCATTAGTAGATGCTTTATTTTTCGACCCGATTGCAGATCCAAGAAATATATCAATCTATTCTTGGCACTAAAAGCTAATATTTTACCATTGGGACTAATATCATAAGCATTAATTGGATGTTTTTCATTTGTAGCTAGGTATCTAATACCACTTGAAAAATTTGAGGATAGATTGTGCCATATTGTAAAACCTGGTGCATTAGAGCTAGAAATCAGCGTTTTATCTATTGGGTTAAAAGCAACCTTATAAACCGAACTAGCATGTCCTTCAAAACGTTGAATTTCTTGATTTGCTTGCCATAGCCGTACCGTTTTGTCCCAAGAAGCCGAAGCAAAAAAATGACCTGTTGGACTAAAAACTACAGCGATAATATTATTCGTATGTCCTAATAGAAATTTAACTGGTTTATTTTTTGCCTGTAAATCCCACAGTCCTATTGTATTATCCATAGCTCCGGAGATTAAATTTTTCCCATCAGGACTAAAATCCAGCGTATTTATTGCAGCAGAATGTCCTGTAAGTATTTCAGCTTGATTGAGTTCATCCGATTTTATTGACCACAAACGCACCGTTTTATCCCAGGAAGCTGAAGCTAAATAATCACCATTTTCGTTAAATTTAACGCTAGTTACAACATCTAAATGTCCCTGCAAAATTTGTTTTTCATCTGATAATACTTCCCATAGATAAATAACTGCATCACTACCTCCAGAAGCTAGAAGTCTAGCATTTGAATTAAAAGCTAAGGTATTCACCGCAGTAGAATGTCCTTGCCATTGTTTAACCAGCTGATTATTTGACCAATCCCATAAATATATCATACCTGTCACGGAACCTAGTGCTAGCAAGTTACTATTTTTAGGGCTAAATGTAAGCGTTGTAAAATCGCCGCTTTGCTTTGCCAATTGTTGAATTTGTTGTCCTAAATTTATATCCCATATCTGTACCAAATCATCATAGCCGATAGCTAAAAACTTAGCTGTTGAGTTAAAAGTCAGGCTATTAATCATTTTATTCGACAAATTTCCTAGCCGTTTAATTTCTGTTCCTAATTGGATATCCCATAAATAAACGCTATCATCAATGCTAGCTGCCAGTATTTTATCACTCAAAGTAATTGCTGAAATCGGTTTACGAGGTATAACATTTTTGAATAGATGCTCAAAATTCTGCAACTGTTCCCCTTTCGGTAATAGAGGTGAATTTAATGCTGTTGCTAGTAGATTGGTATAACAGAAAAATACTGCTAAAAAAATAAGTAATTTGTGAATATTCATTTTAAAATTTTTTTTATTAATATATTTATTTTTGTGTATTTTAGCTTATAATAAGTTGAAAATTTAATTATAATTTGTTTGATAAATTTTCTTATTTTTTATTAAGAAAAGTAAATTACAGATTGTCAGCAGACTGATTGGCAATTTGAGTGGGAAATAATCTCGCAATATTTCTCAAAATCATATTGAGCAACGAACAATTAGTAAGCTTGAGGAATGGTTACTGCTTGATGTTGTTGATGAAGTTGAAAAAGCTTCACAAATCCAAGCATTATTACAAACGGCAGAAGTCAAGGAAGCCTTTGAAGATTTAGTAGAATTATCAGAAGGACAGATTCGACGAGTTTTTTTTGATGATTTAGTTAATCAAAATCTTGATTTATATGAGGATAAATTGCAGAAAAAACTATTGCAAGAATTTCAAGCACAGGAAGCTGATCGAAATCGTGAAATAGCTGAAAGTTTATTAGATATTTTAGATGTTGAAACCATTTGTCAAAAAACTGGATTAACTAAGGTGGAAATTGAAGCTTTGCGTGGTTATTCTAAGTAAAAACTGGCTAAATTTAACTATAAAAAGAAAATTACAACCTATGAAAATAATAACTTCAAATTATCTCAAGCAAATTTTACTATCTGTTTTGCTTATTTCCTTTTCATTTTATCTGCAAGCTGAATCTAATTCTCAACAAAATTGGTATCTTTTAAATAAGATTATAAACAACAATTCATCAAGCAACAATTTCCTTCATTCATTGCTTGGAACATTAGCTGGTATAGATTGTGATAAAGATGATGCAGAAGCTCAAGAAGAATTATTAGCTCCTTTGAAAATGATTGCCAATTTACAAGGAGTGGAAGTTAATTTAAACTGGAAACTGGTGGAAGACAATGTTATCCAGGCTTTCCCAAAGTTTTCATATCAAACGACAACTTTAGCTCAAAACCAATTCATGTTTGAAGTGATAAACGATGTTATTCCAATATATCAGGGAATGATAGTTTCTATGGCTAAATTTTGTGGAGTTAAACATATTAGAGTTGCTAGAGGGTTGAATTTTTTAGCTGAATTGTATCGCACCAAAAACGACTATAAACAGGCAGAATATGCCCTTTTAGACGCAATGCAAATTATGATGCAAACACAATATGTAAACCATCCAGATACTGGTGCAGTTTACAATCATTTAGGATTGTTATATAACTTAACTGGGGAATATTCCAAAGCAAAGGAATACTATGAAAAAGCCGTAGTTCTTGCTAAAAAAGTGCTGGGATTCAATCATCCTGATACGGTGCGCGGATTATCTAATTTAGCTGGAATTTATGTTGTTCTTGGCGATTATATCAAAGCGGAAAAATTTTACGAAGAAGCTTCGGAAGGTATTTTATTATTAAAATCGCTTAATGAATCAGAATTTGATAAATGGCAAAGAAAAATCAGAAAAGAATTTGAGGCTTACGAAGAAGTTGCAGTTCGCCAAAATGTAGCTCAATTTTATGCCGTTATTTTAGGTGATTATGATAAAGCTGAATCCTTGTTGCAAGAATCGTTAAGAATTTTTAATGGACGACAATTTCATTTTTTTAAAGGAGCCATTCATCATGGTTTAGCTTATGTTTATCAACAAAAACTAAACTATACACAAGCCATAGAACACTACAAACAAGCCTTAAATATTTACCGGAAATTGCCAGCTTGGAAACATTCCCATTTTTTCGTTGCCACACTCAGTCAACTTGGATATGTTTATTATTTACAAGGAGATAATATTCAAAAAGCAGAACGATTGCTACAGCAAGCAGTAACATTATCCCAAAAAATAGTAGGGTCAGAATTTGCACGCCAACTTCTTTTGGGACAAAGTCTTTACAATTTAGGGATATTTTATCAATGGACGAAACAATTTGACCGGGCTGAAGAAATTCTTCAACAAGCACACCAATTACTTGAAAATAGCTTAGGTCAAAAACATCCTTCTGTTATTGAGATTTTACAATATTTAGCAGCGTTAAAATTTGATCAAGGAGCGATTGAAGAAGCTGCTCATTTAGTTAAAAAAATCCAACCATTGTCAGAAAATACCCTGCGAGATATATTATCTTTTGGTACTGAACAACAGCGATTAGCCTATCAAAAACGTAGCTATCCTTATGATTTGTTAGCCCGTTTAGCGAACCAAACTGGACAGGTTGTTTCATTGGCTAACGCTGTTCTTCATAATAAGGGCATTGTATTAGATTCTTTAATGGAAGATTTCCATACCCAAGCAAATCCTGAAATCAAAGCAAAAATAATGGATTTAAAGCGGCAATGGATAAATTTAACTCTGTCATTTCCCAAAGATAAAAATAGAATTGCTCAAAGAAAACGGCTGTTAAAACAAGATAATATAGAAAGACAATTAAAAAAACTGGTGTCTAATTCATCCCAAAAAGTAGCTCAAACACGTCAAGCTTTTGCTATTCAATACCAAGATGTACAGAAAATGTTGCCCAATGACAGCGTGTTGATAGAATTTATTCGTTATAATCATTTTATCGGTAGGCGAGAAGGGCAAGCCTATTATGGTGCGATTATTATTCCACAACAAGGTGAACCTAAATGGGTATTTTTAGGCGAAGCAAAGGCGATTGAGCAACAAATTATTAGTTACCAAAATATGATGAGATGTGGTAATTCTTGTCAACAATATGATGAAGAAACGGTTATACACATTCTTCAAACACTTTATCAACGACTTTGGATGCCTATTGAAAAAAGATTCTCTAAACGTATTAAAACCGTTATTATTAGCCCTGATGGTGAAGTTAATTTTGTTTCTTTTGCAACCTTATTAACAGCTCAATTTGAAGTGGAATTTTTAGTGCAAAAATTTGACCTTTATTATGTCAGTTCTGGACGTGATTTACTACGTAAAACAAAATCTTTAGATGAAAAAAGCATGAAAATCTATGCTCTAAATAATTGGGACACCCATACTGCTAAACATAAAGACCAAGTTGCTACATCAACTAGGAATCTAGCAATTGAACAGGCTTATTTGAATTTAAGACTTAATCATCTTAAAGGCATAAAACAAGAAGTCAAAGCCTTAGAAAAAATGGGACAAACTCAGCAATTGACAGTAGAAACTTTCTTTAATTCCAAAGCGACTGAAAAGCAACTTTATAACTGGAGTCGTTCCCCCTATATTTTGCATTTTGCAACTCATGGAGTTTTTTTACAGCCTAAAAAAGAGAATTTAGTAACTGAATTTTTACCGACTTCTAGTTTAGGAGTTCAGGAAATCCCGTTAAAATTTTTAAATCATCCCATGCGCCGTAGCTTTATTACTTTAGCTGGTGCACAAATTACATTGGATGCTTGGAAGGAAGCTAAAAACTCTCCTTTTCCGCCAGAAAATGATGGCATTTTAATGGCAGGTGAGGTAAGTCTAATTGATTTAGAAAACACCTGGTTGACTGTATTTTCAGCTTGTGAAACTGGACGTGGAGAAGGGCGGGTTGGCGAAGGCGTTTTGGGATTACGGCGCGGATTTGTGCAAGCGGGTACGCAAAACTTGTTGATGACTTTATGGTCATTTCAGGATAATTTATCGCAAGTTCGTCAATTTGAAGTTGAATTTTATCAACAGGCAATAAAAACTCAAAATGCGCCTAAAGCACTTAATGATGTGCAACGTAAATGGTTTCTTCAATTATGGGATAATGAGGAGCCAATCATAAGCACGGAAATTTTACTTGATATCGTGCGTGTTTTTGGACCATTTGTGATGTCATTTCAAGGAAAGTTGTGATTAATTCCAAGTTTCACTCAAAAATGATTGATTAATTCTTTCATTTGTTCTCGAAGCTTGTCAGCATAAATTTTTAATTGCTCATGGTATTGACATTGCATATTTTGAAAACCAGTTGGTATTTTTTCATTTTTACCCTGCATAGAAGCATATTTTCCACTAATAATTATCAATACTTTTGGTATTTCTCCCTCTGTTATCAAACAAGTTAATGTCAAATTTTCAATAAAATCTTTTGCTTTAAGCACTTCTTTATTGAGCCTAGTAATTGAAAAGGTCTTAGCTAATGGAGAATTAGCACTTAGTTGAACACAGTTATCACATTTATCTTGATATATTTTTTTGACTAACCTTTCTAAATACTCAGTTTGGGTAGAATATTTAAGTGGGAAAAATGGTAATTCTTTATTTTCACAGGAATCAACTACAATCTTTTTTTTATTTGGTAAACGTTCATCGCTGTTTTTAAGGCGTTTAACCTTTTTGACTAACTGGGACTTTTCTAAGGTTTTAATCCAGCCATTTTCAGTGCCAGCTTCAACTCGAATTTTTCGATAGGGCTTTCTATTTCCTTTGCCGCAAGGTTTTTCCTTACATTGAACTACTCTAATACGCTTACCATATTTTTTTAGATAATCATCAATACGGTTATTTGCATTTTTAACTTGAGTATTAACGCTAATATATAATAATTTAGGTATAAAATCATCGGCAATAGCTTGTTCTAGCCATAAGTTTATCAAGATAAAAATAACAAAACTATTGAAAATAAATTTATTAAAATAATACATTTTTTTATTAAAAGAGTCAATTAAATTCAAAAATAGTTTTAAGTTAAAATTCTTGTTGCCGCTATTTGCATCGCTTCACATCGCCAATATAAACCGCTTACGCCATCTTTTTCACGTTTAACTAAAGCATTTTTCCAATATAAATCACGTAAAACATTATCTAATAAATAAGGATGCCATTCTGCTAACCTATCTTGAGACAACCATTGCTTCCATTTTTGTTGCGATTGTTTTTTTCTAAAGGGTATAAATAATTGTAAAATTTCATCAGAATGGCTTAATTTTTCTGGATAATCCGACAACTTTAATTCTGGGGAATTTGATTGAAGTTCTAAACATTGACTCAATATTTTAGGATGTCTGCCACTAACTGCCAGTAATTTTTCTACTAAAATATCGTTTAAATTTAAGTTTGGAAACCGGTTTTTGCTTAAAATATAAACTTCATTAGCTCCTAATTCCGCCCAATGTTCGTCTTTAGCAAAATTTAATAGAGATAGTTGACCACTTTCGTATTTTAAAGCAGCTAATTTTTCACCACCACAAAGCATTACATGGAAATTGTTGGCATAATCTTCACTAAGATTACGAATAATACTTGCTAAATGTTCTCCAAATGTTCGGACTCCTTGTTCAAAACGACTGACTAGTAAAAATAAACGGCTATTATTTTCAATGCGCTTTTTAAGCACTTGTTCAAAATCATAATCATTTTTTACACATTCCATACCACATTGTTGACCTAAATGAGCAAAGTAGCTATCTGAATCTATGCTTAAACTAACTGGTGGATGAATATGTAACACATTTTCAAAATAGATTTGTTTTGCCCGACATAAAATGGCATCCCGGCAAGGTGGATCACTCCAACTAGCTTGAGTAAGTAATAGCATGATGGGATGAGGATTAAGTTGGGCTAATTTGCTAAAAAGTCCTTGTATATAATCGTCAAAAATTATCTCTAATAAATTATTAGGCGGAAAATTTTCTTCAAAAAAACCAGCCTTAATTAAAAATTCGGTTTCTTCTTCCTCGGTCAATCTAAAAAAATTAGTACAAGCAATGATTTTATCATAATTTTTCTTGCTTGGCATCATAAATCCTTTTCTCCAATTGCCTATAGTTAGGCGGCTAACTCCAATTTCTACAGCAATATCATTATCGCTTGATCTAATCCTACGCATATATTTAGATAGCAGTTTTCCAAAATCATTCATTATTACAAATTAGCTCCAGTAAATCAATAGGTGAAAGTGTTTAGTAATTTAATAACGATATTTGCTTGTTTTTAACAATTTTGTTAAGTGTTTATAGTCAGGTTTGTTTATTGGATTATAACAGATAAAATAAAACCATTTTTTTTACAAGTAAATTAACCACTTATTCAGGCTTTACAAGCAACTAAACATTTTAGCATATTTTCATTTGTTAATAAACAGTGCATAATTCTATTCCAAGTCCAAATCTTATTTTTAGAAAGTAGTTATTTTAGAGTTTATCAA
>JAGLFE010000094.1 GCA_023144675.1 Thiomargarita sp.
GGATTTAAGTTTTTATCATATTTAGTATGTTTAGTTTTAATTTCAGTAGTTTGAACTTCTTTTGATAACAACATTATTTGTTTCAATTCATCAGACACTGGTAATTCATTGATAATTTCTCTAGGGAGAGGAATTTTTTCTATTTCAATATCATTAATACCTAAATCAGCAACCTTGACCAAAGAAATAATATGTTTTTTAAAATCAGAAGATTCCATTTGTTTCATAGTGAAATCTATATAACCATCACTTTCTAAACCATCAATAAAATTTAGATTTTTAAACCATTTTAAAATCGAATGAGATATTTTACCGCCTTCTTGATCGCATTTCCAAATAAATAAGTGATTGGATAAAATTTTAAGCTTTTTACCTTCTTTAAATCTACGGTTATTTACATATAAATTAGGTGATTCATCAGTATCTCTAAAAAATAATTTAGCTTCTTTGCCTTTTATATCTTGAAATAGCCATTCAGAGTAAACCTGTTGGTTATCGGCTTCAAAACCATACCTGTATTTAACATCTCCAACAAAGAAAATCATTTCAAATGTACTAGAAGCGGTTTCGGTCTCAATATTTAATTTAAATGGTTGATGCGGTAAAAAATCGGTAGATTGTGTTACTTTATCTCTATTTAAAACCATGTTACGCATAAAAGCTATGGCTTGTAATAAATTACTTTTGCCTGTTGCGTTTGCACCATAAACTACAGATGAAGTCAATAGTTTATAATTTCTGATTTTAAAACTATTACTTTTATCTTTAGTCGCTGTATTTAAACTAAATGTTATGGTATCTTTGATAGATTTAAAATTATTAACTTTGAATTGTATTAACATTTTCTTACCTCTTTTTGCATAATATAGCATAACGTTTATTATTTTGGTATATTTTTTACGGAAAGTGATTTCATTTGTTGAATAATCAAGTAAAACAA
Source organism: Thiomargarita sp. (assembly GCA_023144675.1). Taxonomy (GTDB): domain Bacteria; phylum Pseudomonadota; class Gammaproteobacteria; order Beggiatoales; family Beggiatoaceae; genus JAGLFE01. Next base: position 941 of record JAGLFE010000094.1, read on the forward strand.
GCTTGGCGTATTCACACGCAAATCAATTTCTGTGCTAAAGCTTATCCAACCGTGCCTATTAATCATCCCGATTCGGCGGCATTAAGAATTTTAGGTACGTTTTTGCAAAATGGTTATTTACATGGTGCAATTCGTGAAAAAGCTGGTGCTTATGGTGGAGGTGCAAGTTAAGGGTTGAAAATTTTTATTTAAAATGTATGATTGGAATTTAAAACATTGAAATAATTGATACGCTTCGCAAACTTAGAACCTCCTGCGATTCTAAATTATTGAATTACGAAATAGGTATAAAATTAAGTAGGGTAAAAGATGTAGGATGCCGTTGAGTAACAAAATCCAGTAATCTTTTAATGAGTATGTTATTTTTTAGAAATTACCTTATGAAGGGAATAATTTTATAGGAAACTTAATTTCCTATGGTAGGGCAAATAATTACGTAAATTTATGCTATTAATTAGAAATTAATTCCAATTACCACTGTTGCGCATTAACAAGATTATGAGTAGGTAATTCATTACCAGTTTTAGCTTCTGATTCAGTTTTTTTAAAGCGTGGAACTGGTAAATCACCCCAACAAATATCTTCTTTATCCAAGGCGAGATTAATTTGTTTTGCTTCAACTCTTAATGTTTTACCGCCTGTAGAAAAATGAGCGATACCTAAAACTGAAACATTTTGATTTAATAAAGTTTGCACTTCTTTAGGAACGAAATGTTTGGCAATTCCCTTAATTACTTGATCACTTCGTGCCGTAACTAATCTAAAAGTTTGATCATAACTTCTAATAGTATCCATTTTTCCAACTATTTTTACTGGGCAGGGAGAAGGAATATCCGCTTGTCGCTCTTTAAATGTAATAATGCTTTCGGGAGTAATTTCTAAATTATGTCCATTAAAAAAATGAATTCTATCCGCTCCTTGTGTAAAAACATGTCTGAACCCCTGAAATACATCCAGTAATGGTTTATCATAAAGAGGTTCTATTGGTTCATTAGTTAAAGCTGTATTAAGACTTTCAATAAGATAATCTAAACTAGTACGTTCAGAATTTAACTCTGGGAAACCATCACTAGGTTGAAATAAATCCGGCACTGTATCATAAAGAGTTGGCGATTCAATATTTAACTTACTATCTTGCAACTCCATCGCAAATTGAGTCGCAGTTTTTATCCATTCTGGGGGCGCACCACGCACGGCACTTCTGCCCTCAGCCCGTAAACGAATAGCACCTTTACTACCTTCAATCAGGACTGATAATAAAGCTTGTAACAATGTTACTGAAACTTTATGACTTTTGGTTTTTTGACTTTCAATATAAATTTGATATGTTGGCACAATAAAATTCTCTAAAAAGGATTGTTTTCAATAAAAAATATTTAAGTTTTTATTCCACGATATAATATAGGGACTAAATAGCTACTAAAAAACCAATAAATCTTATTTTTCAGAGGTTTTTTTCAAGCAAAAATAGAGATTGATATTTTACAATTTTAATTAATCTATAATAATTTTATATAATTGAATTATATAAAGATAGAAAAATCTTAATTGCAAATTATTTAAAGAAAAGCTTTTATATTAATTTTGTAATTTATTATAAATAATTAGAATAAGAAAAACAATAAATTATATTAATAATATAAAATTAAAAAAACTTTAAGCTAGAAAATAACCAATTAAATTAATAATTTAAACTTTCTGACAAAATTTTATTCCTAAATTAGAAATTAGCTAATTGAATTAAAAAATAATTAACATTTATATTAAACATAAAAAAAATTTATATAAAAGGAGTAATTAATGGAAATTAACCCCTCTGAATTTGAAATTTGGACACCTCATGTTACCGTTGCAGCCATTATTGAGGATAAAGGACGTTTTTTATTAGTTGAAGAAGAAGCGGATGGTTTAGTGGTATTTAATCAGCCTGCTGGGCATGTTGATGAAGAAGAAACGGTTTTTGAAGCGGTTGCGCGTGAAACATTGGAGGAATCGGCATGGCATTTTACCCCTGAATTCATTGTGAGTATTAACCAATATACTAGCCCGGCTAATAATATTTCCTATTTGCGTATCAATTTTTCTGGGCAACATTATGACCACAGACCTGATTTGCCATTAGATACTGGTATTTTGCGTGCTATTTGGCTTAGCCGAGAAGAGATAAATTATTTAGATAATCTACGTAGCCCGCTGGTGTTGCATTCCATAGATGCCTATATTGCAAATAATCGCTATCCCCTATCTTTGATTACTCAACTATAATTTTTTTAAAACTCATGCCAATATTAGCATCAAAAAAACCGCTAGTTTCAGTCAAAAATCTTAAAAAATATTTTCCAGTTAGAAGTGGTTTTTTTGCCCGAGTTTCTTCTTGGGTAAAAGCAGTAGATGATGTTTCTTTTGATATTTATCCAGGAGAAACTTTTGCATTAGTAGGTGAATCTGGCTGTGGAAAAACCACAGTTGGGCGAACTTTATTACGATTAATTGAACCAAGTAGCGGTTCTATAGTATTTGATGGTAAAGAACTATTAAAAGTAAAAATGAAAGAATTGCAAGCCATGCGTCCGCAAATGCAAATTATTTTTCAAGACCCTTATAATTCTTTGAATCCCCGCATGACAATTGGTTATATTGTTGGTGAAGCTTTGAAAGTACATGGAATAGTTAAAACGCCAGCAGAATTAGAACAACGTATTAGCCAATTATTTGAATTAGTGGGACTTTCACCTTCTTATCGCACTCGCTATCCTCACGAATTTTCTGGTGGACAGCGGCAACGTATTGGAATTGCACGAGCCTTAGCTTTGAATCCAAAATTCATTGTTTGTGATGAAGCAGTGTCAGCTTTAGATGTTTCAATTCAAGCGCAGATTATAAATCTTTTAAATGATATTCAAGATGAGTATGGTTTATCCTATTTGTTTATTTCTCATGATTTGAATGTTGTACAATATATTGCAGATAGAGTTGCGGTCATGTATTTAGGCAAAATTGTTGAAGTAGCTACAACCGCTACACTATTTAAGTCTCCAAAACATCCTTATACTCAAGCATTGATTACAGCTAATCCTATTCCAGACCCTACAACTAATTATGAAATAACTGTTTTGGAAGGTGATGTGCCTTCTCCACTTAATCCGCCATTGGGTTGCCATTTTCATACCCGTTGCCCTCAAGTGAAAGAAATATGTAAAAAACTACCCGCTTTATCCACTAAAATAGATGAAAATCAAGTGGTTTGGTGTCATCTTTATGGTGAGCAACTTTAGAATTTAAATTTCAAACATAATAAATTTGACAAAACATTAATTATTAGTAATTGCTTCCCCATTATTATGTTAAATAGGCTAAACCTATGTATCTGTCTTGAATAACTTCTATTCTTTCTCAAATTAGGGATAGGTGAACAATTAAAATTATTAAAATTTTTCAAAATAAAAAATAATTAACTTTCTAAATGACTTTTTTTAAATTTTTTGCTATGATTCATATTTTCATTTATCTGAATTTAAATGTATGAGCCAATTAAATTTATGTTTGTTTATTCGCCCACTTAATATTTTTTTATCTGTTTTATTAGCTGTATTATTATTTATATGGTTTTTAGCAGAAATGGATATTTTCTTTCCATATTTAGGATATGAACCAATTACCGTTGTTCTTGCAAGTATTGTAGCTTTATCACATTGGTATGCTGAAACAAGATGTTCGCAAATATTAAAACCAAAAACGATGACTAAAACAGAAATACAACCATTTGAATTTTATTTTATTATCTCAAAATGTAGTGATAAATGTATAGAAGTGGAACATTCATCATTAGATAATAGGGCAAATGTTGTACAAAATGAAATAACTGGACAAAATAATCAAAAATGGGAATTTATTCAAGACGATAAAGGTTCTTTTCAAATTCAAAATAAGAATAGTAGAAAATGTCTTGATGTTGAGGGTATTTTCAAAATGGAAGATAAAACCTATATTAAACAAAATAATTATCAAGATGAAAATTACCAAAAATGGAATGTAATACCTTTGCAATTACATAAACGTTATTTTAGAGTCCAATCAGCAAATAGCAGTAAATATTTAGATTTGCAAACTTCCAGAGAATTATCAAATGGAGCTAATGTTTGGCAAAATTCTTATCAAGAAAAAGATAGCCAATTATGGGAATTAGTGCCTGAAAAAGCGCAGAAGATTAAAAAGATAAAAAAATAGAAATTTGTTTATGTATAACTTATTTTAAATCATTTAAAATTTATTTTATTATCATAATTTAATTTTTTTATGTTAAAATCTTTTAAGTTTCTAAGTAACTATTTCTTGGAATTAACAATAAAACTAAACTTTTTTACAACTTTATGGAGAATATATGAAGAAACTTCTTGGTATTTTAGTAATTTTTGGAGTAGGTATTGTATTTACAATAGGATTTAGCGCAGCTTTAGATTATACTAATACGACTGAATTTTGTACTTCTTGTCATTCTATGAGTATTAACTTAAAAGAAATGAAAGAAAATGTACATTATAAGAATGCTTCTGGTGTTACCGCAGGCTGTTCAGATTGCCATGTACCTAAACCATTAATTCCAAAGCTTTGGGCAAAAGTAATGGCAGCAAAAGACGTATATCATCATTTGATGGGAACCATAGATACGCAAGAAAAATTTGAAGAACGCCGTTGGAAAATGGCTAATGTTGTTTGGGAAAAAATGAGAGCTTCTAACTCCAGAGAATGTCGCAGTTGTCATTCTTTTGCAAGTATGGACTTTGACGAACAAGATCGTTCAGCAAGTAAAAAACATCAAAAAGCTGTACAAGAAGCTTGTACAAATGAAGATAATTCTTGTAGTAGCAAGGACGATAAACTTTGTGCAGATGAGATTAAACCTTGTTTAGATAAAAATCAGGATTGTATAGATTGCCATAAAGGTATTGCACATGAAGAACCTGAAGATCCAAATGATGATTAATTAAATTTTAAAAAGTGTTGGGTATTATTTTTACCCAGCAATTTATAATTTTTCCTATCTATTTTACCATCGACCAAATACTCAACATAAGTATTAACGTCCTCACCCCATTCAATAATACGCCATCCTGGATTAGTATGTGCAATTTTAAAATTGGTTTCAACAGTATCAATTTGAAAAATAGTTGCTGGCGTTAGATAAATAGATTTACCATTTTTAGCCAATACTTTTTCAGTATGATAATGCCCACAAAAAATATGTTTAATTTGCGGCAATTGGTTAAACACCTTCCACAAAGATTCAATATTTGTTAAAGAATATCGTTCGTCCATAAATTGGCAATCACATAATAACGGAGGATGATGGATAAATAACACCACATCTTGTTCATAATTTACTAACTGATTTTTTAACCAATCTAATTGTTGCACTGGAACTTTAGTTGAGGAACTATCTAAAAAAATCAAGCGTTTTTCTTTAACTGTACGACTAAAATATAACATTCCATCTGATACATCATTCTCAATATTCTCAAAGATTCTAGCCATTCGTCCAACATGATCATGATTACCTGACATGATAATATAAGGACAAGGAAAATGTGTTAAAGTTTCTTTTATCCAAAAATAAGCTTCTGGTTCTCCATTTAATGCAGCTAAATCACCAGACAAAACTAATAAATCTAAGGTTTTTTTTTTCAATTCATCTAAAACTTTTAAAAAATTTTCACGGATTTTAACGCCTTTAAATAAAGAATCAACTGCACCAATATGTATATCTGTTACTTGAGCTATTAATAAATGATCTGACAATACTTTACTCCAAAAAGTTTACTCTGTTAAAAAAAATATAATGCTTATAATTAGTATTAGCAATATGAAAATAATGTAACTATCTACCAATTAAACTTTAAATGCGAAAAATTTTAACACGAGTGATGCGCTTCGTTCCTCAACAGCATCCTACATTTTATACGTATTTCTTAGTAGATAGTTACAAAATAATAACTTAAATTTAAAAAAACTATGATGTTTATGCTGATAAAAAAAACTTTTGACAATATTATAGCTCAAACCAACCAAATTATTTTAGGTAAAGAACTTAAAATTCGCTTAGTTTTAGCTGGTTTATTAGCTCGTGGTCATGTTCTAATTGAAGATATTCCTGGTGTTGGTAAAACTACTTTAGCCCATGTATTAGCTCAAGTTTTAGGTTTAAGTTTCCAACGCATTCAATTTACCAGCGATTTATTGCCAGCCGATATTATTGGAGTTTCTGTATATGATAAAGATACTAAACAATTTAAATTTCATACTGGACCTATTTTTGCGCAAATGATATTAGCCGATGAAATTAATCGTGCCACACCTAAAACGCAAAGTGCTTTACTGGAAGCAATGGAAGAGAAACAAATTACTGTCGAAGGTGAAACCCGTTTATTACCTCAACCTTTTTTTGTATTAGCAACTCAAAATCCATTACATCAAGTTGGAACTTTTCCTTTACCCGAATCGCAACTAGATCGCTTTATGATGTGTATTGAATTGGGTTATCCTGATCATAAAATGGAACGAATGTTATTGAAAGGGCAAGATCGTCGAGAATTAATAACAAATTTGCCTACAATTATTACAGTTGAAGAACTAACAAAAATGCAACAGCAAGTTCCTAAAGTGCATATTTCAGACACATTAATTGACTATTTACAAGCTATTTTAGAATATAGTCGGCAATCAGCAGATTATCGTCTTGGCTTATCACCACGGGCGGGTTTAGCAATACGTTATTGTGCGCAAGCTTGGGCATTAATGCAAGGGCGAGATTACGTGTTGCCTGAAGATGTGCAAACGATTTTACCTGGCGTTATCAATCATCGCTTAATAGGTATTACTGAACATAATCAAAATTTAGCTAAACAACTGATAAATAGAGTGCCAATTCCTCGTTAATTAAGTCTATTGCTAATCCAAATTAAAAAACAATCTAATCTTATAAAATAAAAATTAACTAAAAATGCCTTTTTATATTAAAAATATAGTATTATAGTTGATTTTTACCGATTAAAAACAAAATGTTTAACATACTTTTATTAAATGGACCCAATCTCAATTTATTGGGCAAAAGAGAACCTGAGCATTATGGCAAAGCTAATTTAGACCAAATTAATCAACAACTTGTTACATTAGCAACACAAGCAGGTCATCAACTTAGCTATTTCCAAAGTAATAGGGAATATGAATTAATTGAACAAATACATGCTGCATTGGATAAACCAATTGATTTTATTTTAATTAATCCAGCAGGATTTACACATACAAGCATTGCTTTACGTGATGCCTTATTAGCTGTAGCTATCCCATTTATTGAAATACACTTATCTAATATTCATGCACGTGAAAAATTTAGACAACATTCTTATTTTTCAGATATAGCAGTAGGTGTAATCAGTGGTCTTGGAACTCAGGGATATAATTTGGCTCTCCAAGCAGCACTTTCTATATTATTGAATTCGAGGTAACAATGGATATTCGTAAAATAAAGAAATTAATCGAACTGATAGCAGACTCTGATGTTTCAGAGATAGAAATACATGAAGGAGAAGAATTTTTACGTATTAGTCGAAATTCAAAAGTCGATCCGCCTCCAATTACTGTTTTTCCACCATCGGCAATGATGCCCATGCAAGCAGTACCCTCCCCAGTAGCCAATTTAACACCAGCACCACCGCCTGAACCAATTAAAGAAGAACCTCCAGGACACACTATTACTTCCCCAATGGTAGGAACTTTTTACCGTGCTGCTTCTCCAAGTAGTAAAAATTTTGTTACTGAAGGAATAATGGTTAATGAAGGTGATACGCTTTGTATTATAGAAGCTATGAAAATTTTGAATCAAATTACGGCTGATAAAGCTGGTGTTGTTACCCATATTTTAGTAGAAAATGGTGCGCCAGTTGAGTACGGAGAACCTTTATTTACCATTGAGTAACTACTATGATATTAATTATCGAAATAATTTATGAACCAAATAATATAATGATAAGAGGTAAATAGATGCTGTCTAAAATTGTTATTGCTAATCGCGGCGAAATTGCGCTACGAATTTTAAGAGCGTGTCGGGAAATGGGTATTAGCACCGTTGCTGTTCATTCTTCTGCGGATCGAGACTTGAAACACGTGCGTTTGGCAGATGAATCAGTATGTATTGGTCCTCCACAATCTGCGCAAAGTTATTTAAATATTCCAGCCGTTATTAGTGCGGCAGAAGTAACCGATGCAGTTGGAATTCATCCTGGCTACGGATTTTTATCGGAAAATGCTGATTTTGCTGAACAAGTTGAGAAAAGTGGCTTTATTTTCATTGGTCCTAGTCCTAAAACTATTCGACTGATGGGAGATAAAGTATCGGCGATTGCTGCTATGCAAGAAGCTGGTGTACCCTGTGTTCCAGGTTCAGATGGTGTTTTAGACGATAATATTGATAGAAATATTCAACTCGCCCATGATATTGGTTATCCTATTATTATTAAAGCTACTGGTGGTGGTGGTGGACGGGGAATGCGGGTGGTACGTAGTGAAGCTGCTTTGTTAAATGCAATTTCTTTGACTCGTAGTGAAGCTGATGCTGCTTTTGGTAATGACCAAGTTTACTTAGAAAAATATTTGGAAAATCCTCGTCATATTGAGTTTCAAGTATTAGCGGATACTCATGGTCATGCCATTCATTTGGGGGAACGAGATTGTTCTATGCAACGGCGGCATCAAAAAATGATAGAAGAAGCTCCTGCCCCAGGTTTAAGTAAAGCTTTACGCAATAAAATTGGTGAACGTTGCGCTCAAGCCTGTATTAATATTGGCTATCGAGGAGCTGGTACTTTTGAATTTTTATATGAAGACGGTGAATTTTATTTTATTGAAATGAATACTCGTTTACAAGTAGAACATCCAGTTACCGAGTTTATTACTGGTATTGATATTGTGCGTGAACAAATTCGTATTGCCGCTGGTGAGACATTAGCTTATAAACAAAAAGATATTCATATTAAAGGGCATGCGATTGAATGTCGTATTAATGCGGAAGACCCAGATAGTTTTTTACCTTCTCCTGGAGTTATTTCTCGTTTTCATGCGCCAGGTGGTCCAGGGGTACGTGTGGATACGCACATTTATAGCGGCTATCGAGTTCCGCCTTATTATGATTCCATGATTGGTAAATTGATTACTTATAGCAACACACGTCAATCCACTATATCTCGTATGAAAATGGCATTACATGAAATTATTATAGATGGTATTAAAACTAATATTCCATTGCACAAAACTTTAATGACTGATGCTACCTTTGAAGAAGGTGGTAGCAATATTCATTATTTAGAGAAAAAATTGGGAATGTGTTAGGAAAATTTGTAAGTATTATTTAATGCCAATTAAGAGTCAAAAG
>JAGLFE010000095.1 GCA_023144675.1 Thiomargarita sp.
CATCTGCGTAACTTCAGTTAGGACTACCAAAAATATGTCTACAAACACAAAATTAATCATTGTAATACTATCCATTTTTAAACTTTGGTTAATTGCAGTTATTCCAATTATCGCTGCAGGTGATGCTGGTCATGATGATCTTTTATTTTTAAATTTGGCACATTCTTTAGTTCAAGGTAATTGGTTAGGGGGTTATAATCAACTCACTCTTGCCAAAGGACCTATGTATTCAATATGGTTGGCATTTAATTTTTACCTGGGACTACCTCTATTATTTGCTCAACATCTATTATACTTATTAGCTGGATTAACACTCGTTATTGCATTAAAAAAAGTTGTAAAATATTCGTTTATATTGGTATTTTTTTATGCACTTATTATTTTTAGTCCCCATTTAGAAATAATACCAAGGGTAGTGCGAGAAGGTATATATCCAGCTTTGTCAATGTTAGTATTGGCTGGTTTAATTGGATTATACACCAATCGTTTTAGTAAATTACTAAATTTTGGATTATGGGCAGTATTTCTAGGAACAGTTTTAACCGCACTTTGGCTAACACGCGAAGAGGGTATATGGATAATACCATCTGTTATTCTAATCATTGCCTACACAATATTCTTAATTTACCGCACTAAACAATTTTCTTCTATATTTTTCAAAAGAACTGCTATTTGTTTATTACCGTTATTGATATTATTTAGCGGTTTACAACTGGTTTCTCTAATTAATAAGCTATATTATAATACTTACACCGTTGTTGAAGTTAAATCAGAATCATTTTTATCTGCCTATGGAGCATTATCACGAGTAAAACATCATAACTGGATACGCTATCTTCCAGTACCAAGAGAAATACGCCAATCCATTTACCAAGTGAGTCCAGCATTTAAAGAATTAGAATATTTTTTGGAAGAACAACTTAAAGGGTGGCAAAATCATGGTTGCCATTTTTATTCTGAAACTTGTGGTGATATTGCTGGTGGATGGTTTATGTGGGCATTACGTGAAGCGGTTACTTTAGCAGGTCATCATAAATCAGCTGATGTGGCAGATCGCTATTATTTAACCCTTGCTAAAGAAATAAATACCGCTTGTAATGAAGGTTTATTAAATTGTTTACCCGAACGTGCCACTTTGATGCCACCATTAACAGAAGCGTATATTAAGCCAACTTTAGAATCCTTTTGGCAAGGAATTGAGTCTCTTGTGTTAAAATTTAGCTATAGCTATGACTATAACTATTACATTGGTAATCTTACCAGTTCCGGAACCGAAGATTCATTAATATTATTCAACGATATAACAAGAGATAAAATAGCACCACTAGCTTCTCCAAAAACGACTCAAACAATGACAATACGTGGTTGGGCTTTTAGTCTTAAAGACGAAAAACTTTATTTTCAAGTAAAATCACGAGGAACTGATATTTTTAAACTAGAAAAATTATCAAGAACAGCTAGTCCAGATGTTTATTTGTATGCAAAAAATAAAACTAAAATAAGTTACGAACAAGCTAAAAATTCTGGCTTTTTGCTAAAATCATCCTGTGTTGAATTGTGTGATTTAGTCATATCTAACCATGAATCAATATTAACAATTATCAATTTAGATACTAAAAAAATTAAAAGGTCTTCTGAAGTTTTAATGTATTATATTGATGAAATTATAATAGAAACTCAAAAAGAACAATTTCCTATACAAACTAATTTAAATAAACTAAAAATTGAAATTTTAAAAAAAATCACGCAATTATATAAGTTTATTATTCCATGGTTTTGTGGTTTGGCAATTATTGCTTATATATTTAGTTTTAGTATAGGTATTTTACGCCGCAAATTTACTTTTCTTTTAGTTTTTAATACCGCTATTATCGGTGCTATTATAACACGATTACTCATTTTAGCTATTATTGATGCAAGTTCATTTCCAGCTATTAATTTTGTATATATGAGTCCTTTATTTCCGTTTTTGTTAATTTTTATAGTATTAGCTATAGTCGATTTAATCTCGTTTAAATTTCCAAAAATATTATTACCATCATAAAAAAGATTTTAAAAATTAGTTTATTTCACAAAATATATTTTTTATCAATACGTAAGTCCTAGTTATTTTATAAAATAGCTAGATATTGAATCCAAAAATTGTGAATTAATGGTTCAAAATACTTTTGACTTTAAAAAATTACTAAATTAAATATGCGTACAACTCGTTTTT
>JAGLFE010000096.1 GCA_023144675.1 Thiomargarita sp.
TTTGTCAATGCGTAAGTCCTATCCTTATTAAATCTAAATATTTAAATTTTCCTATTTAATTTACATTAAAATAATGCTACGAATAGTCTTTTAAATAAAATTCAAAAACTACTTAAATTTCAATTGCTTATAATTTCAATTAAGCTCAAATTTTAAAAACTGTTCAAAGTATTATTCAATAATAGTGTAAAATATAATTTTTAGTTTAAATAATTACTAATTATTCATGCAAATTAACATTCCAGAACTTTCTTTAATTTTATTAATTGGCGTATCTAGCAGTGGAAAATCCTCATTTGCCAACCAACATTTTAAAGCAACGGAAGTAGTTTCATCTGATCATTGTCGTGCCTTAATATGTGATGACGAAAATATCCAATGGGTTACTAAAGATGCTTTTGAAATTTTACATTTAATTGTTGAAAAACGCTTAATAGCTGGTAAATTAACAGTTGTTGATGCAACTAATGTACATTCGGAAGCACGAAAATCATTATTAAAATTAGGTAGGAAATACCATGTTGCACGCATTGCTATTATTTTTAATTTGCCCCAACAGGTTTATTTTGAACGGCATGCACAACGTTTAGATCGCCATTTTGATGTTAGCGTTATTCAACAACAGTATTATTATTTACAAAAATCTTTGTTTGAAATGAAGCAGGAGCGTTTTAAACATAAATTTTTTCTAAATTCGGTAGCAGAAGTGGATGCAGTTAAAATTAATCGAATCCATTTAACCAATAATTTAAAAAGAGAAACTGGACCGTTTGATATTATTGGTGATGTGCATGGTTGTTTTGATGAATTAATTGAATTATTAGGGCAATTAGGTTATAAAATAGAGAAATCAGCGGTTGAAAACCCCAAAGATTTTTTAACACACGTTTATACAGTGAAACACCCACAAAATCGAAAAGTTATTTTTGTTGGTGATTTGGTGGATCGAGGAGCTAAAATACCTGAAGTAATACGTTTAGTAATGGATATGGTTTATGATAAAGTTGCGCTTTGTATTTTGGGTAATCACGAAAATAAATTAATGCGAAAATTAAAAGGCAATAAAGTTAAAATAACGCCCAGTTTAGAGAAATCGTTGCAACAATTGGCAAATTATTCTGTAGAGTTTCAGCAACAAATCAGGTCTTTTTTCAACAAATTGCCCGATCATTATATGTTAGATAAAGGTAAATTAGCTGTTGCACATGCTGGCATTATAGAAGATTTACAAGGACGACACTCCAATGCTGTTCAAGCTTTTACGCTTTTTGGCAAAACAACTGGTAAATTCGATGAATTTGGATTGCCAATAAGACATAATTGGGCAGCGGATTATCAAGGATATGCAACGGTAGTTTATGGACATACTGTGGTTGCGGAAGCGGAATGGCAAAATAATACTATTTGTATTGATACTGGTTGCGTTTTTGGCGGCAAATTAACGGCATTGCGTTATCCAGAAAAAGAACTTATCTCAGTGGCAGCCAAACAAATTTATCATCAGCCAGTAAAACCAATGTTTTAATTGCTATGGAAGAAAGTGAATTTCAACAAGCCCGTATGGAACTTAATCAATGTCCTTGCCCTTATGAAAAAGCTATTCTCAGCGGACGTTGCGGTTGCCATTATAGCCAACGTTTATCTATTGCAGAAAGGGAAATGATGAGTTGCGTATCAATAAAATCAAAACAAAGATGTTCAACTTTATTAACTTTATTTTATCAAAAATCCCGTTTTGCACTAAAACAAGTTGATTTGGAACAGCAACATTCGCATAATCAGATGATGAAAGTTCAATGCGGGGGTTTATATGGATTGCAACTTATATTGTTTCCAAAACAAGCTAATACTTTTAATATAATTCAGGTTCAAGATATTGATATTTTGATTGAAAACGCATTAACTACATATTTTAGTATCAAACAATTTCCCTATCAAGAATTATTAAAATTTATCCGCAATTATCAAGTTCGGGTGAAGAAAATTAGATAATAGGATGGTGGATTTTGATATGGATTATTTTTTATAGTCCTAAAAATGTAATGTTTTTCTCACGAAAGCATGGGTTTTCAGAAGTTGAATAGCATTACTTATTCAGGACTATCCAATTTTTACTTATTTAGGTAAATTTGCCAATGCGCTGCTATTATGTACATATTTTTTTAAGGTTCTTATTCGTTTAGATAATGCTTGTACATCAAAATGAATTGACTGATTTTTAACTAATTGTAATGCCCGTTGATAATAACTTAATGCCAGTTGTTGCTGATTTAGCTTATCCAAACTAATGGCTAAATTGTAAGCATAATTCGCTTGAATTTTATCATAATGTAAAGCGTTAAAATATGCCGCTTGCGCTTTATTCCATCGCCCTTGACGTGCATAAATATTTCCTAAATTAAAGTGAATATAAGCAGATTCTGGAGATTGTTGTAATAATTGTTTCAATTGACTTTCTATCTCAGAAGAACTTGTATCTAAAGTATTTATAAAACTAACTTGGGCATGACTATCTTTAGGATAATATTGTAATATTTTATTATAATATTGTCTGGCAAGGTAAATATTTTGTTGTTGTAAATGAATACTAGCTAAACCAAGTAAAGCATCGTAATTTTTTGAATCCTGTTGTAAAACTTGCGAATAACCAAATTGAGCTGTTTGATAATTACCCTGTTGAAATGCTGTATAGGCACTTAATAATTGTTGATTAACTTGCGGTTTGACTCGTTTTTTAACAATATGAATGCCAGAATTTGGTTTAGATTCAGGTGTTGTTGATATTTTTTGAAAATTGTTTTCCTTATTTGGAATAATTTTAGCAACAGGTTGAATAAAATTATATTTTTGTATTTCTCTTGTTACAATAGGTTTATCAATTTTTTGCGGTTTTAATTGGGGTTTAGGTGGCTCTGAAACAATAGTTGTTGGATTTTTAACAGGTGTTTTAGCAGCTATAATAGGTGTTTCCGTTTTTATTGGAATTTCATCCATTTTTTGAGCCGTGCTAAGTAATACATCTTTAGTATCTGTTGGTGAAGTATCAGGAGCTTTAGTTATTGTAAATGAATTTTTGACTTTAAACGTTTCATCTGCTTGATTAGTTTCATTATTAGTTGATAATTGCATCGGTCTTCTTGAGTTATTTTGCCCATTTGTTGCTATAACAAAAGAAGACGGCTGAGTCAAATAATAAAAACTTCCTCCCATCCCTACGACTATTACGGCTAATAAACCGAATAGCCATGATAAGCGACTAGAACCTTTTGATGACTGTTGCGTTGTTTCTAAAATACGTTGCGCATCTTCCTCATTGGACTTTGATTGCATACTATCAAAAATAAGTGCTTGTTCCATTTCAGAACTAGAATTTACTTCATTCGGCTCATCAGTTATTACATTTTGTTCACTAATTTGCTCAAGTTTTTTATCAGCAGGGCTAACAATTTGTTGGTTATCTTTCCCATCTTTAATATTATTTCCAGTTATTTTATTATGTTCAATATAATTATTAGCTGAAGTATTATCAATTTGTTGAATTGATTCTTCTGTTTTAGTATGCTTTTCATTATCCAAAAAATTTTCGGTTATCTTGGTATCTGATTCCGTATTTAAATCCAAATTTAACGATTTTTCTTCAATAATACCAGTAGTTTCATTATCTTTGTTATTATCTTCTATTTTGGTATCTAATTCCGTATTTAAATCCAAATTTAACGATTTTTCTTCAATAATATCAGTAGTTTCATTATCTTTGTTATTATCTTCTATTTTGGTATCTAATTCCGTATTTAAATCCAAATTTAACAATTCTTCTTCAATAATATTAGTAGTTTCATCATCTTTGCTATTATCTTTAAATAAAGGCAACAAGTCATCATTAAAATTGTTTTCTAAATCATCAATTTCTGCTGGTTTTGTATCCAAATTTGTAGTTTCTACGCTATTTTGTTGCATAGAATCGGTGGCTTTATTTTTAAATTCGTCTTGTAGTTGTTCCTCCCAAGAGTTAGAAGACTGGTCATCTACTATTAATTTATTCTTAGTCAATGAAGGTTCTTCAGAAACTGTATCACTATTTTCAAACTGATTAAAGCCTGAATTAAGGTCTAATTCTAGCTTTTCATTTATATTAGTTGATTCATTAATTTGAGGAATAATTGGATCGATTTTATTTACTGCTAAGGCATCTAGCAACAAACTGCTACGCTTTTTTTCTTTCATTGGAATCACTCTTTTTATAGGTAGTCCTGAACAAAGTTGTATAAAAATCAGGTTAAATTAGAATTATAAAAATGAATAAAATAAAAAATAGCCCCAGTGTGATTTGAAAGTTTTTTAGAAAAAGAAAGAGTTTTCCGAACTAACCGTGAGATACGTTGTCTCATGGTACAATTAAAGCATATATTATACAACACGACTTTGTTCAGGACTAACAACAATTTATTTCTAAGCTTCATAAATGGCAACAACAGGGGCTTTTTATTCGCTTTTTACCTAAATATTCTCCCTCTTTGAATCCTATTGAAATTCTTTGGCGGTTTATTAAATATCAGTGGCTTCCTTTTTTCTGCCTATCTTTATTTTGATTCTTTAGTTCAAAATGTCGAATTTATTTTAGCTAATATTGGACAGGAGTTTCATATTAATTTTTCTTAACCTTTATACCTCATTATTTATACTTCAGTACTTATTCTACCGCAATTTTATCAATTTCTTGCATCAATCTATCAGTTTCAAAAAGAGCGACAATGATTTTTTGATAATGTAAAATATCTTCAAATTCTAAAGTTATGCCTTTACGGTCTTTAAGCCATTTTTGGGCAGGTTGGTAGCCGCCAATATAAAATTCCCAAGCAATTAGTGGTATGTTGTCGAAATATTGTGTTTCATTGATCCAAATTCTGCCGAGTTGTTTTGTTTTATCAAATAGTTCCCAGTCTTTTTTGGTGATTTTGGTAGTGATGGTATTGTTGCCATCTTTTGGGTAGCTGGTGATGTATTGTTCAACTTTTGGGGATTCCAATAGGTGAATTTGTCTTATTTCTCCGCCTAATTTGACTAATTGCCAGAAGGTTGGTTGGTTTTTTGGATACGGGACTCTTGGAAAATCTATTTTTAGGAATTCTTTGTATTTTTCCCGATAATTTGGCGAATGTAAAACGGCATAAATGTAGTCTAAAATATCTATGGGGGCAAAAGTGTTTTCTGTTTCTTCTTTTTCGGGCGTGAAAGTTAAAGCTAATTTTTTGGCTATTTGGTCAACAATTTCTTGATTTAGATTTGGGGTTCTTTCTGTTGATTTTTCAATTGTTTTTTGTTTGTTAGTTTCAGGATAAAGGTAAAGAGGAGACACATAATCACCCCCTTGCATTCCTGGTCTGGACCAACTTCTGAAATCTGTAACATTTTTAGTTACCATGGAAGATACTGAATTTTCTTCTGCATTTCCAAGTTTAAAAACAAGTCCCAAATTATTTTTAGTAAAATGTTTCATTACTTGGTCAACAGGCCAGCCTATAAAACCTTTAGACTTAGCTGTATAATATGTCCAGCGGAGATCAAAAGGCCGATAATTACATTGAATAAATAACTTGTTTTTGATTCCAAATTTAACAACATTATTTTTACAATACTCAACTTTCCCATCCCTACTTTCCCAATTTACATTATTATATTTACTTTTTATTTCTTCATTGGTTAAATTGTAAATATCTGTCACAACATTAATTATATCTTGTTTACTAAATTGATAAGCTAGTGCATCCCTTTTCGTTACAATTCCAGTACCGTTTAAAAGAAATAAGCTTGTTAATATAATAAAGCTATTATATTTTTCTTGAAGTTCAAAATCTTTTAAAACAAAGTAATAATTTGGAGCAACATTAGATATATTTTTAAATGGAATTGTTTTAATATTATTTTCAATTAAATACTGGTATTTAAATTCCCTTTTTCCATATAAATCATAATGCAAAACTTTTCCCAATTCATTTGTTTTCTTTTTTCCCGTTTTAACAAAAACATTAATCGAAACGCCTTGCATTATATCAAACACATTTTGGTCAGGTGCTCCATCAGGAGAAATCTCCTTTTTCTTACTATTTCCATGCAAATCAATCGTATAAATCTTATCATAGGTTTTTAGCAAATTCCAACGCATTCCTCTAAAAGTAGGATTATCTAAAAAACCATGCGGATTAATAAATGCTAAAATTCCACTGCCATTTTTCTCAATGAAATATTGTCCATAACGTAAAAATTTTACATAATCATCATTAATCCATTTAGAATTTTTTTCTTTGAGTTTTATTTCTCCCCCTGGTTCCTTTTTATAATTTTCCATAAGTCCCATAATCCATTTACCTTTATTGGCACTTTCACCACGATAAGGCGGATTCCCAATAACGCACATAACTGGCGTATCCCGTTTAATATGATTGGCTTCATTCGCTTCTTTACTCAACCAACTCGCAAATAAAGTCCCCGTATCTGGATGATGTTCTTCTAAACTATTGGTTAAAAACACCCTAATTCGTTGATTTTTAGTCGCTTTAAAACCCGTTTCTGTTAAAAATAAGTCAATTTTAAGATGCGCCATCGCATAACTCGCCATCAACAACTCAAAACCATTCAATCTTGGCAATAAATGATTCTCAACATAACTGCTCCAAATACCCTGTTGCCCTTTAAACCTCTGATAAATCTGCTTAATTACTTCCGCTAAAAAAGTTCCCGTTCCTGCCGCTGGGTCAAGAATCTGTACCTTATGCACTTCCTGCTCAAT
>JAGLFE010000097.1 GCA_023144675.1 Thiomargarita sp.
AATCCCGATGGTTCAAACGGAGCTTGTACAGCTTGCCATCCAC
Source organism: Thiomargarita sp. (assembly GCA_023144675.1). GTDB lineage: Bacteria > Pseudomonadota > Gammaproteobacteria > Beggiatoales > Beggiatoaceae > JAGLFE01. Next base: position 44 of record JAGLFE010000097.1, read on the forward strand.
GTCATAATTTCTCTCGTGCTGTAGCTCGTACCCCTGAAGCTTGCGGAAAATGCCATCTAGGTCCTGATCACCCTCAAATTGAAATTTATACCGAATCCAAGCACGGAAATATCTATTATTCAGGTGTGCATGATTTAAATATGGAATCTGATGACTGGGTTGCAGGAATTGATTATAGTGCCACTCCTACCTGTGCAACTTGCCATATTGGCGCAGCTCCAGGCATATCCAGTAGCCATGATATGGATGAACGTTTATCAGTGAATTTACGGGCTAAAGTTTCTCATAAAATCAATCTTATACGTTTAGCTGATGGTAAACAATATGATTTGCCTGTTAATATTGCTCCACCTAAAATGGGTGAAACTTATACACCACCTGCTGGAAAAGGTGAACCTGGCAAAGTTGTGGAAATTTTAACTTCCGATAATAGGCGTGATAATATGAAACAAGTTTGTAAAGCTTGTCATAGTTCAGATCATACCAATCAACACTATGAAAATTTAGATGATTTTGTTGATTTATATAATAACAAGTTCGCTATCCCTACATCTTCTATGATGGCTGCACTTAAAGAAAAAGGGTTTCTAAATAGTGTTCCCAATGACCAATGGATTGAATGGTTATGGTGGGAAATTTGGCATCATGAAGGTCGTAGAGCTCGTAGTGGTGCGGCAATGATGGCTCCTGATTATGCTTGGTGGCATGGTATTTACGATGTTGCTAAACGTTTCTATATGGAATTTATCCCAGAAGTATTAGATTTAGCTGGTGAAGTGGAAGGTTGGCGTTTACTCAATACGCACTTCAAATCAGTTGACGAGCATAGTTGGTATTTTGAAGGTTTAGCTACTCGTCCAGCGCAAACTAATTTAGTTGTTCTTAACACCGCTACTGGTGAAGTTATGGCTGAAGGCGAATATGCAACTTTGAATGTAAGCGTTGATAGTGGAGCTGGTTTAAATATTAGTGGTACATTAGATATTGCTGAAACATTATCCAGTATTATGCCTTGGAATGGACTCACTTCTGGCGTTATTGTGGTTATAGTTAATAAAGATACTGGCAAAATTAGCTTCCTAAATTCCAGTTCTCAATTAGCACCTGTTTCTGCAATCAATGCACTAGGTACTATCTCCGAAATGACTTTGCAAGCTAGTCAAACTGTTGAAATTAATACCGGCGCATTAGGATTTGCTGGAGAAGTAGATATTTATATAGGATTTAATTTAGTTAATAATGTTATAGCCTATTTCCCAATTCCAATTAGTGCTGTAGTAACAGAATAACTTTTTAGATAAGTGTTCAAATTAAGGCGGGAGATGTTATATTTCCTGCCTTTTTTTCCTTCTTTAAACTGATTTTTGTAGTTTCCCAAAATTTAAAAAAGACGTAGAATGTGTTGAAGTTAATACTTAAAGGATAAAGTCATTTATACCAAATATGCTAAATCTTGATTCCTTATATAATTAGGCTTTATTTAGGAAAGATGCCTATAATCTATTTATCACACTTCAAATTCAACCCTCAACTGATTGAACACGGTTCTAATCTCTTGTTCAAATTCACGCAATTTACTAATTTCTTCACTACTATATTTAGATTTGATACGTTTAGTAGTGGCTAAAATAGGTAAATCAGACAATTGCTGTATCGGTAATCCACCTTTTAATAAATCAGATCCTTGATGATAAATAGATAAAATTATCTTTAGTAATAATACCTGCTTTTCTGGTGAACAATAATTATCCTTCTCATCAACAGCACTTTGCTGTAATACGCCTTCCCGAATTAAAGTTGCACCTTCCAATATCCAACGTTGCGCTGGCGACAAGGCTTCTGGACCGACTAAATTGACAATACGGGCTAATTCGTCCGCCTGTGCCAATAATTTCAAAGCTTCATTACGATATTCAAGCCAATGCGAATCTACTTCTTTAGCCCACCAACGTTGTGCCATATTAACATAATCAGAAAAACTATCATTCCAATCGATGGCTGGATAATGACGAGAATCAGCTAATTCCTTAGATAAAGCCCAAAAAGTTTGAATAATTTCCTTCGTATGACTAGTAACAGGTTCAGAAAAATCGCCACCAGGTGGGGAAACTGCTCCAATTAAAGTAACTGAAGCTTTTTTATTGCTTAAAGTTGTTACTCGTCCAGCGCGTTCATAAAAAGCCGCCAATCGAGAAGCTAAATAAGCAGGATAACCTTCTTCAACTGGCATTTGTCCCAAACGTCCGCCCACTTCACGCAATGCTTCAGCCCACCGACTAGTGGAATCCGCTACCATTACTACATCATAACCCAAATCACGATAATATTCTGCAATGGTAACACCAACATAAATAGATGCTTCTCTGGCAACTACTGGCATATTAGAAGTATTCGCGATTAATAAAGTTCGTTCCATTAAAGAACGTCCAGTATGTGGATCAATCAATTGCGGAAAAGTTTCTAAAATATCCACCAATTCATTGCCCCGTTCTCCACAACCAACATAAATCACAATTTCAGCATTTGCCCAACGCGCTATTTGCTGTTGCAACATAGTTTTACCAGCACCAAATGGACCAGGAATCGCACCTTTTCCACCCTTTAATAGCGGAAAAAAAGTATCCAAAATCCGTTGTCCAGTTAATAACGGTACTACTGCATGATCACGGTTTTGATAAGGACGTGGAGTACGTACCGCCCACCTATGAAACATTTTAATGTCCTGCAATTTACCCCGTTTATTTTTCACTTTGGCAATTACAGTATCAACATTATATTCACCCGCCGAGATAAGTTCAACTAATTTTCCCTGACAATCTGGTGGCACTAAAATTGGGTGTTCAATTGTTTCCGTTTCTTGCACCATTCCTAATAACATACCTGGTAAAATAGTTATGTTTTCTGATAAGTTGGTATTAGGTACAAAATCCCACAGCTTTTCCCGTGAAAGAGCCTTAATGTTTAAACCCCGTGAAATATAATCACCACTGGCGGCAAAAATTTTATCTAAAGGACGTTGCACTCCATCAAAAATATTGCCAAGCAATCCTGGACCTAATTCTACTGATAATGAATGCCCTAAAGCATAAACTTTATCAGCGGGAGATAAAGATTCAGTATTTTCGTAAACTTGAACCGTGGCTTTTCCCCTGTCCAAGCTAATAACTTCTCCCATTAAATTTAACTTGCCAACTTGAACTTGTTCCCCATTATGAACCCCAGGTAATTGCACGATAACAATAGGTCCATTGATTGAAATAATTTTGCCGCTGACTTGATCCATTTACAAATTCCTCGTTGATGTAACAGATGCAAATAATTGAGATGCAATCAGTTGATGTAATTCATTTTCCAACCGTGTAATCAAGCCTTCAAAAGTGTTGTTAATGCGAATTCTATCCACTTGGTTTCGTACTAATACTCCGCCAATAAAAACTTCTGCGCTAACAGCTAAACTACATTCTTTATTTGGTGCGCATTCCTGAATAATGTTCTCCCATTGAGGAACCAGCAAATCGTAATCCTGTTGATTGACTTCCACAACTAAGGTTTTATCTTCTAATTGCTGTACGGTAGTAGAAATATATTGTTTAAGCAGTTTTAAATAACTTTCTTTTTGTTGCGGTAATTGTTTTAATTGTTCATATAATTGTTCCATCATAGATTCTATCAATTGCCAACGTAATTGATCTAATTCCGCTTGCATTTTAATTTCATTAGCTTGTACTTGACGGCGATAAGCCTGTTCAGAAGCAACTTTTGCATTTTCTATCGCCTGTCGTTCATTTTTTTCAAGACGTTGATTAGTTTCTTCTAGTATTTTTTGACGTTGCTGTTTAGCAGCTGAAAGTTGATTATTGGCTAGTATTTTAGCCCGTTGGCGAATTGCATCTTCTAATCGCTCAACTTGATCGATAGTACTCATAATTTATGATTTTAACAAGTGAAATAAATACAGAATCAAATAATTTAGTGAACAATATTAACACTACATGTATGAAAATAATGTTTAATATATAATTATTACTTTTAAAAAATGATTATTAATCAATATCTTATTTATATTTAGGTAAAAAAATAGGTATTTTATAATTTCTAATTATCAGGATAAAAAATATCATTTTGATCATGCAAGGTCAATACTTCAAAACCTGTTTCGGTTACCAAAATAGTATGTTCCCATTGCGCAGATAAATTATGGTCTTTAGTAACAACCGTCCACTTGTCAGGTAAAACTTTAATTCCCCGTTTACCTGCATTAATCATCGGCTCAATAGTAAATGTCATCCCTGGTTCAATCACTGCATCTTTAGCTTTAGGACTATAATAATGCAAAATTTGAGGTAATTCATGGAAATTTTTACCTATTCCATGACCACAATATTCTTCAACAACAGAATACTTATTTGATCTAGCATGTTTTTGAATAGCTTTACCTATATCACTTAAATAATTGCCTGGTTTAACTTGATGAATGCCAATCCATAAACATTCATAAGCCGTTTTTACTAAGCGTTCGGCACGAATACTGGTTTTACCAAGCATAAACATTTGACTAGTATCGCCATGATAACCATCTTTAATAACGGTAATATCAATATTTACAATATCACCTTCTTTTAATTTCTTCTTACCTGGTACGCCATGACAAACCTGATAATTAACTGAAGTACAAATTGATTTAGGAAAATTTTTATAATTTAACGGAGCTGGAATTGCTTGTTGTACATTAACTATATAATCATGGCATAAATTATTTAATTCTCCTGTAGTAACACCTACTTTAACATAAGGTTTAATCATATTTAATACATCAGTTGCTAAACGTCCAGCCACCCGCATTTTTTCAATTTCTTCTTGAGTTTTTATAGAAATTTCCATAATTAATCACAATAAAAAAATATTGCAAAAATTTCCTTTATTTTGGTAAAAATATTATCTTTAATCTAAATCTAAATAAATAATTATGTAATTATTTGGTTATTTTTAATAAATATTCATAATATTAACTTAGATATAGTAAACTTAATAGGCAAAAATTATTATTATAAATTAAATTTCACACATAATACCGTCACATAAATCAGGGTGCTTCTAAGAAGTTGATTTATGGGGTATATGGAAGAATAACCCAATTGGAGTTATATATTATATATGTTAAATGTATCTATGCGTCAAATGTTAGAAGCAGGTGTTCATTTTGGACATCAAACCTGCTATTGGAACCCCAAAATGGCTCCTTATATTTTTGGCAATCGCAATAAAATTCACATTATCAATCTTGAACATACATTACCAATGTACAATGATGCAATTAATTTTATTGGTAAATTAGCTGCTAAAAAAGGTAATATTTTATTTGTAGGCACAAAACGATCAGCTCAAGAAGCGATTAAAGAATCAGCCATACGTTGCAACATGTCCTATGTAAATCATCGCTGGTTAGGTGGTATGTTAACCAATTATAAAACCGTTAAAATGTCGGTAAAACGCCTCAAAGACCTGGAATTAATGACACAAGATGGTACGCTTTATCGCTTGACTAAAAAAGAAGCATTATCACATACTCGTGAGTTAGAAAAATTGGAACGTAGTTTAGGCGGCATTAAAAACATGAATAGTTTGCCTGATGCGTTGTTTATTATTGATGTTGGTTATGAAAAAATTGCTGTTTTGGAAGCAGTTAAATTAGGAATTCCTGTTATTGGAGTTGTTGATAGCAATAATAGTACTCAAGGAATAGATTATATTATTCCTGGTAATGATGATGCTATTCGTTCAATTACTTTATATACTAACGGAGTTGCCGACGCTATTTTAGATGGTCGTCAAGCAAATTTGGAGCAAATTCCTGAAACCGCAGATGATGATTTTGTAGAAGTTGAGGAATCCATAGTTGAAGTTGAGGAAGCCGTAGTTGAAGCTAAGGAAGCCGTAGTTGAAGCTGTTGAAATAAAAGTTAATGAAGAAACGGCAACAAAAGAATAAAACTAATATTAAATTAGGATTTTTAAGTATTTAAAATTATTAATTCAATATTTTGAACAGTTTTTATAAATAATTATTATTAAAAAGATTTTTTATTTTTGTAAATTTAAAAATACTTAATTTTCAATTACTTATTATTTGTAACTATCTACCAAGAAAT
>JAGLFE010000098.1 GCA_023144675.1 Thiomargarita sp.
CCAGTTTTTTCAGATAATTTTTTACAAAAAGCCACCGCATTATCCCAAGAAACTCGTTCAACTGGATGATTTTCGCCTTTAAACCTAGCCGGATCTTCACCCATAATGGTTTGATATTGTTTTTGAGTAATTGGATATTTACTCATATAAAATTCGGGAACGGTTACTGAATGAATAGGCTTTTCACGGTTCTCTTCATTTGAACCCATTTTAAAAGTACCACTTGGAATATAAACCATTTCTAAATTTACGCCTTTGCCTAAAGCTTCGGTTTTACAATAAGCTTGGTGCTGTTTTTTACTTGTAATTACCTTCTTTCCAATTCCAAAAATTCCACCATTAGTTACATTCGTTATAGTTACTACTTCAAATTGGAAAGGTTTGCCTTTATCTTTTTCAAACTTGTTAGATTTAGTGGACTTATTTTGAGACCGATTAAATAATCTTTCTTGAAATTGTTCTAATTCGTTTTCTTCAAATATTTCTGCAACTGGTTTTGGTATCAATAATTCATCAAATTTACAATCAAACAAAATCGGCAAAGTACCTCGCATTTGCCAACCGACATATTGCATCCCATTATCATGAAAAACTACTGGTACTAAATCAGGATTATTCGGCGATGTTACCCTACTAATCGGTCGTACATCAAGCAATACTAGCCAAGGATTTTTTGCCAAAGCGGCTTGCATCTTTTCGGGCGTTAAAATCATCGCCGAAGACAAAATTTCGGTATCCAAAGCCCTTTGAATCGGTTCTAAACTCTCGCGGGCTTCTTTCAAATCCTCAATTTTTTGCTGGCGAGTTTTATTAACATCTTGCACAATTTCTAAATTAGGCGCAATCAAAATTTTATCCGAAACTCGTTCTATATTTTGACTAATTTTCTTAAAACTTTTATCAAAACTATCAAGATAATTTAAATACAAATCCTTTTGATTGCCCTTAAAAACCCCACTTACATTTTTACACATTTCAAATACTGAATTTACACCAGAGCTTGCCGCTCCTAAACTTAATAATGCATCAAGCATAAAATATTCCTCAATAAAAAAAATGAATTAGCTAAAAATTAATATTATAACCATTTACAGTATAGGCAACATATTTTTTCCTGATTAGATTTTAGCGAATTAAGAATTCAATGAATTAATTTTTTTAATACCTGGTGTTAATGGCGCAAATTCTCGTCCATCGCCGCTAAAAAAGCGTGAAAAACCTTCATAATATTCCAAACGCAACACTTGAATGGTAACAATTGCGCCTTCGACAACAACAATAAATAAATTGCCTAATATTATAGCTATCCAACTTGCTGGTGCTTCCATCATATTGGCTAAAGTTATTACGGCAATGGCTAAAGCGGCATGATTTAAGCTGAATGCAGCTACTCGTAAAAATGACAGCGTGTTAGCAAGATAGTTAATGATAGATTCCAAACCTTCAATCAAAGTAACTAAAATACGCTCGGTTAAGGGCAACTTATTTTCATGCCATTTATATAATAAAATAATTGCTAAAGGTAATAATACCGCCAATTGTTGAGTAGTAGCAAAAATATCAGTTGCCATCCACAAATCAATTGCATAAAATCCACCTAAATATAGAAAAATACCTGCCACGCCAGTATGATTGAATAAAGCCGCCGCATATTCTTTTTCTTGCCACTGATTAACAATAGTAATTAATATCGCTAACAAAATAAATCCAATTCCCCAATACAAGGCAATAGTCAACATAATATTGGGATTATGAATCGGCGATAACCATAATGCAGGAATAATAGTTTCTTCAAAGCCAAAAAAGCTACCATATAAAAAGCCAAAACAGATTGAAGATAATCCAGCAGCGATAAAAAATGGCATAAATTCTTTCAATTTTCCACGCCAATACCAACCAGCTAAAACAATTAAACCGCCATGTCCAACATCACCAAACATAGTGCCAAACATTAATATAAAGCTAATCGCAAATAATATAGTCGGATCAAACTCACTATAACGGGGAATACCATAATTTTTCACTAAAGCCGCAAATGGGGCAAGTAATTTATGATGCTGAATCAAAGAAGGAACTTGACTATATTCTGCTGGCATCGGTTTCCGAATATCTAAGACAAAAGGGTGTTGTAACTGCGTTTCCAATATAGTTTTTAACTCAGATGATTTTAATTTAGGAACCCAACCTTCAATTACCACTAACTGCCCTCGCCCCCGTGAAAATTCGGTTAATTTACTATAAGCCGCCGTTTGATTAAGAATAAAGTGAGCATTGTTTAAATCAGCCCTATTTTTTTGGATAAATTGCTCAATTTGTTTTGTAATACTTTTTATTTTAAATTTTGTTTGTTCCAATTCTGTGACTAAATCGGAATTTACCTGTTGCGGATAATCATGAAATTGTTTAGGAATGCTTAATATTTGAAAATCGGCATGTTCTAAAATAGCGGTTACTTGTTCTTGATGTTCCAACGATCCAGCCGCCACAAAATAGGCATTATAATCATCTTGATGAAAAATATGGGCAAAATGTTTAGCCAAAGTTAATGCATCCACTAAATGATTGAGATTTTCAACTGGAATGGTGCCAATATGCAAATTTAAAAATTGTTTGGGTTTATGAAAGTTTTTTAAATCAAGATTGAGTTTGGTAAAAATTTGTAAAGTTTCTAATAATTGCTTTGAATTAGCTTGTTTTTCACGCAATTTATGCAATTGTTCTTCAAATTTAGATAATTCTGACCAAATATGACCTAGTTGCGTATTAACCGTTTCCAATTTCGATTGCGTTACGATATTATCTACTGATTGTTTAGAAGCCTGATTTATATCGAATGAACTATAATTAGCAATCTTGATTAAACGGCTATGAGCTTGGTTAAATAATTTACGCAATGATTCGCCTAATTCATCAGGCAACTGTTCGACAATAGTTTCTGAACTGGATTCTGGATTAAATACGCCATATTCTGCCAATATTTGCGCAGCTAAAGGTAGTTCTTCAACCAACACCTTTAAGGAAATATGTCGCATAGAAAGAGGTTTGAATGACATAAAATATATTCTATTGGTTATGAAATTTTTTGGATTAATAATTAATTTGTGAGAAAATATAATATAAACGAGTACAAAATGATTATATATAAATATTCTCAATATTTTTAATTATTTTACATTAGATTGGCTCATTACATTGTATTTATAAAAAATCCGTATCACCACTCATTAACCACCAATGCCCAGCTTTACTTTCTGGTGGTAAATATTTTGACCAAGTATTATGCGGAATATAAGCCATATCTTTAATTTCAATTTCAGAAGTTGGAAAAACTTTAATAAAATTATCAGTAATCCAAACTTTAACTTGTTGCATTCCCCAATTTCCAGCTATTCTCTGCACCTGCTGAACAACTGCTGGCACATATTTAGGATTACCAATAAAATCTCTAATATGACAAATATTTTCCTGTCGATAAATAACCGCTATTCCTAAAGCTTTACCAGTAAAACGCCTAGTTACTAGCAATAATTCATATTTACGGATTGGATGCAACAAATAACGATATTGAATATGTTCCCAATTATGAATTCCCACTATTGCATCTTGTAAATTGGCTTGCATTTGCTGCCATAATTTATTAATAATGGTCTTATTTATTTCCAATTGATTAGGTTGTAAATGCCGAATTCTAGTCCATAAATTAGGTTTGCCGCTAGTAGTTGACCAGCCTAGTTCAACTATCTTTCTGCCTATAGCATCATGTACGCCTAATAAGCCTAATCTTTGAGCCAATTTTAAATGAGATTCATTGGGAAATCCATAGCCTATCCAAGTATTTGCACCATAACCAATGTTATTTTCTAAAAAAGTGGTTTCAAGTAAAAATAAAGCATTGCGCTTAGTAAATACAGCTCGGTCTTGCGGCAAAACCATTACATCAGCAAGTTGAACCGTAAATTTAGCTTGACCAAAATAACTTATTGCTTTCTTGATACCACCAAAATGCCCCACCATTTTACCATCTCGCCAAGCCGCAGTGGATAAACCTCTAGCATTTCCATATTTCCAAGTCCAAAATTCAGAACTCATAGTTTCAGGTTCAAATACTTGATTAAATAAATTGCGAACAGCTAGATTATCTTTATCAGTAACTAAGGTAATTTGCCAACGAGGAGCGGCAATTTTTTTGAATTGTAAAAATATATAACCATAATGTTTGGTACGATATTTTTGCTGATATTTCTGTAAAGAGGCTTGTAAATCATCCAATATTGAGGCGGTCAAATTTAAATCGGTCAAAATATTATTACGATATTTGTCTATTACCCATAATAAATAATCAACACTAGGAGCTGCTTGCTCGGATAAATCAATTTGCTCGGTTAATTTAAAACCACAACGTTGAGCTTGAGCAATAGTATAATCAAGCAAAGGCAAACTGCTGGCGGTATCAATTTCAGTGCGCCGCAATCCAATTTCATCAGTTATAAGTACTACACCATTGGGCGATAATAAATTATGAACTTTATTGAATAGCGATAAAATATTTAAATATTGAGCCGATTCTTGTAATAAAATTACCTCAAAACTATTGGCTGGCGCAGTAAAATTTTCTAAAGTGGTACATTCTAATTTAACATTATCAGTAATATTATTGTTAGCAATGGCAATTTGTTTGGCATCAGGACTAATTCCAGTAATTGTATAACCAAGTTTTGCCAGTTGAGCAGCAGTTGTACCTAAACCAACTCCAATTTCTAAAATACGGCATGGTTTTGGCAATTTGGAAAATAAAAAATCAGTAGCTCGTTGTTGAGCAATTTTAGCATTTTGAAAAGATTCTGTTTCTGCAAATAAACCATAATGTAAATATTCAACTTTAGCTTCCTGCGCACAAATACAGTAGGCAAAAACATTTAATGGAAAATCTAAATCAGCGTAATCTTTCGCTATATTTAACACTAAGTAACTCCAAAATAACCAATAATTGAAAAATTTATTATGCCAATATTATAGCAATAAAATTTTGGTAAATCTCAATTATTTTCTGTTCATAAAATATTATGACTCCTCATTTCCCAATGCAACATATTTTTTGTCAATGCGTAAGTTCTAATAGTTAGTTTCAAATATATCTGAGGACGGTAATTCTATACGTATAGTACTATCTATCTGATGAATTTTATTTTCTTTAACTTGTTTAGCTTGATAATCAATAAAATAATTAATACTTTTTACGTGATAAAAATAATAATAATCGCCCGTATCACCACTGCTAATAACTTCATATTTTCCTACTTTCTTTATTCCAACATCCGTTCGATATTTTACTGTTGCATCTTTTATTTCAATTGCAGCTATTCCAGATGGGTTATACACAAAATCATCACTCCCGATAGAATTATAAAAATCGCCAATATTTTGTCCAACTCTAGTTAGACCAGCTTCAGCTATCTGAAAGGATTTATTAAGTTCAATATTGTTGCTCGCCATTTTAGTTTCTAACTTAGTTACTTCTATTGTACTAATTCCCAATATAGTTAAAACAACTAACAAAATTAGAGACGTAAAAAGTACAGCCCCGTTTTGATTCTTGAGCGGACTTATTGGTATTGATAAATTAAATTTCATATTAAAAATTAGCCTATTTTTAGTAAGCTACCTCCAATTATTTAAAATAACCTGTAAAATAATAAATTACAGTTTTATTTATGAGAAATATTAGTTTCAGTTAGGTCATCAACTATATTTAGAATTAGAAGCAAAATAGTTACCAACGCCATTGTTTTCAAATAAAGATAACAAACATTTTTTATAAACTTATGTCAATATTTATTCCTCGTCTTGCAATTACAACTGGTGAACCAGCTGCTATAGGTCCAGATATTGTATTGCAATTGCTCCAAAAAGATATATTGGCGCATATTGCCGTTTTTGCAGATATTGAATTGCTAAAGCAACGGGCTAAACAATTAAACTTAAATTTGCAATTTAATATTTTAAGCTCCAGTGAATATCGACAAATTCCATTACATAAAGCAGGTCATTTAAATGTAATTCCAATTTCATTAACTAAAACCGTAACTTGTGGACAGCTTAATTCCGTTAATTCTTCTTATGTGTTGAAAATGTTAGAGAATGCTTGTCAAGCGTGTTTAGAAGGATATTTCGATGCTTTAGTTACAGCACCAGTGCATAAAGGTATAATTAACGATGCAGGAATAGTTTTTAGTGGACATACTGAATTTTTAGCTAAACAGACCAACACTCAACAAGTTGTCATGATGTTGGCATCTCCAGAATTACGAGTGGCTTTAGCAACCACACATTTGCCCTTATCACAAGTTAGTCAAGCGATTACCGCCACACATTTAGAAAATACCATTACTATTTTGCATAATGAATTAAAAAATAAGCTAGGTTTAAAAAATCCTAGTATTTCAGTTTGCGGTTTAAATCCACATGCGGGCGAAGGTGGACATTTAGGAACGGAGGAAATCTTGACAATTACTCCAGTATTAAATAAACTACGTCATCGAGGTATGCGATTAATAGGTCCGATATCGGCAGATAGTGCTTTCACTAAAAAATCGCTAACAAATATAGATGTAGTTTTAGCCATGTATCATGATCAAGGTTTACCCGTGTTGAAACAACATAATTTTGGTAAATCTGTTAATATAACTTTAGGCTTGCCAATTATTCGAACTTCAGTTGATCATGGCACTGCTTTGGAATTAGCGGGAACAGGTAAAGCTACCAGTACTAGCTTATTTTATGCAATTCAAACAGCTTCAGAAATGGTTAAATTATGCCCAAAATAATTAATAAAACATTAATTTTACTAATTTTATTATTACCTATAAGTTGCTCAAAAATAGCTTATGGTGATTGTGATTATCGTATTAAAACTGGTGAATGTCAGCAAGATCAATAGCAATATTTGTGAAACTTCATAACCAATTTTAATCGAGGATAAATAAAAATGAAAATATTCAAATATATACTTCTAGCTATTATTTCGCTATTAATAACGACTATTAGTGCGGTTAGTTGGATATTTGGTACCGAAGGTGGCTTAAAAGCCATTGTTGTGATGGTGCAAGAATCAGATTTAGGCGAATTAAAAATTGGGTCTTTAGAAGGTAATTTAGGCGATAAATTGGAAATAACAGATTTTTCTTTCAAGAACCAGGAAACAATTATTGAAGTAGCTTCGTTTGAATTTGACTGGAATCCAATGGCTTTATTTTCAGGAAAAATACAGTTGGAAAAACTGCATATTGATGGTATTAATGTGCATTTACCTGAATCAGAATCACCTCCAGAAAAAACAGAACCCTTTAAATTAACTGATATAGAATTGCCGATACAAGTAGTTTTGGAAGATATTAAAATTACTCGAGTAAATGTACAAATTGCGGATGCAGAACCAATAATTATTGACGAATTTGCTTTAAAAATGGCGGCAACCGATGTAGTTACCGTGGAATATATAAAAATTAATTCGCCTCAAATTGATGCGCAACTAGCTGGTGAATTTGGTTTAACTGCTCCTCACAATATCGAATTTGACCTAAATTGGGCGGCTAAATTACCTGAATTAACTATTACTGGTCAAGGTAAATTGCATGGTAATATGCAAAAATTAGTTTTGGAACATACAGTTAATCAGCCTTTGGAAGTTAATTTAAATGTAACCGTGCAAGATATTTTTGCTGATTTAAAAATTGACACAGTTTTAACCTGGCAACAATTGCGTTGGCCATTAGTGGGCAAAGCTATTGCGACCAGTCGTGATGGTAAATTAAATTTTTCTGGTTCTATGCAAAATTACCAGGTTAAATTGGTAACTCAGTTAGCTGGGGAACAAATTCCCAAGATTGATTTAGATTTAAAAGGACAGGGAAATTTAGAACAATTTAATTTGCAATTATTGCAAGCGCAGTTATTAGATGGAAGTATTCATGCTACTGGTAAAGCAAAATGGCAACCGAAATTAGTGGCACAATTAGATGTGGATGTGGGTAAAATTAATATTAAACAATATTGGGCGGATTGGCCAGAAAAACTGAGGATTGATAGTAAATTAGTGGCACAGTTAGATGGTGATAAGTTCCAAGTACACCAGTTTAAAATCCAATTGCCACCAACAAATGCGCAATTATTATTGAAAGCAGAAGGCAAATTAGCGGGTGCGGAGATTCAGTTAAATCCAGTTACTTTAGATTGGCAACAGTTGCAATGGCCTTTAGTTGGAACAGCTTTAGCTAAAATAAAAACAGGTCAATTGAAGATAACTGGAACGCCTAAAAATTATCAGCTCAACTTGGAAACAGAATTAACGGAAACTAAACAAGTTCCTGCTACTAATTTGACTATTATTGGAAGTGGAAATTTACAACAATTTAATTTAGAAACATTACGTAGCCGAACTTTAAATGGACAAATTTATGCAGATGGCAAGCTAAAATGGCAACCAAAATTGGAGGGCAATTTAAACTTAACTACTAATGGGATTAATATTCAAAAATTTTGGCAGGATTGGCCAAAACAGCATAGCATTAAAAGTAAAATAGTAGCTCAAATTATTGGGGAAGATTTTAAAATTCAGCAATTTGATATTGAAATACCACCAACAAAGACTAAAATAGCCATTAACGGTTTTGGCAAATTAGCGGGAGAAAATTCACAGTTCGACACTAATTTAACTTGGGAAAATGTTAAATGGCCATTAGTTGATTCGCCAGCTTTATTGTCTATTAATAAAGGAAACTTGGCTGTATTTGGGACTGCACAATCCTATCAAATGCGTTTAAATACAGATTTACAGGGTAAAGATATTCCAGCGGGGTCATGGCAAGCATCGGGTTTTGGAAATTTAGAACAGTTTAATTTAAATAGTTTACATACGGATATATTAACTGGTTATTTAGATTTAAGCGGTCAAGTGCGGTGGAAACCAAAAATTGATTGGTCTTTTGCATTCAAAGGCGATAAAATTAACCCAGGGGTAAAATGGGCTGATTTTCCTGGAAAAATTGCGATTGATATTCGTAATCAAGGTCGATTAAATCAAGGTAAATTAGAAACAACGGTTAATATCAAACATATTAAAGGCAAATTGCGGGATTATCCATTGCAATTACAAGCACAAGAAATTTCTATTCAAGGCACTAGTTATAAAATAAATAATTTCCGTTTTAATTCTGGAAAAAACTATATTATTGCAGATGGTAAACTTGGTAACAAATCAAAATTAACTTGGGAAATAAATATTCCTAATTTGTCGAATTTATTGCCTGAAGCAAAAGGTAATATTGTTGGGAAAGGCAAAGTTACTGGTCCAATCAATTTGCCCCATATTGTTGCCACTTTAAAAGCTAAACACTTGTCTTTAGCGGATAATAAATTAAATAATTTCAATGCGGATATTGATATTAATTTATTAACAGGGGAAAAATTACGCTTGAATTTAACTGGAAATAAATTTCAGCAAGCGGGTTTGGATGTGGTTGATAATTTCAAGATAAAAGCTCAAGGGAATTTTAAAAATCATTTTTTGGAAGCTAAAATTAATTTGCCAACGGATAGTTTAGGGCTAAAATTGCGGGGAGGATTTAATCTTAAACAATCTCAATGGCGAGGAAAATTACAAAAATTATCAATACTAACTAAAAAGTTTGATAATTGGCAATTGTATAAGCCAAGCAAATTAACTTTATCCGCTGAAGAAGTGAAATTAAGCCAAACTTGTTTGCAAAATAAACAGGCTGGGAAATTATGCACTCAATTGAATTGGAAACAGGCTGGAAACACTGATATAAAAGCTAATTTGACTAATATTTCCCTGAGTTTATTGGATAAAATTTTAACTAATGCTAGTTTAACTGGCGAATTAAATGGAAATTTGCAAGCAAAATTACAGGCTGATGGTGTGATTTTTTCGGATGCTGCAATTAATATTTCTCCAGGAAAATTTGAAGTTATTCAAGATGATATAATACAAAGTTTTTCACATCAAGGCGGGCAATTAAAACTTAAAATTAGTCAAGCAACTGGACTTAATACTTCCTTAAACTTTGAATTACTGAAGAAAAGTCGAATCAAGGGGCAGTTTAAATTACCTAAATTTTATCGGTTACCGTTTAATGACAAACAAGCTATGCGAGGAAATATTAAGATATTATTGGCAGATTTAGATATTTTACCGACCTTTTTACCGCAACTTGAAAATACTAAAGGTCAAGTAAATATAGATTTAAATATTGCAGGCACGCCGATTAAACCTGATATACAGGGGCAAATAGAAGTCAAGCAAATCGGAGCGGATATAATTGATGCGGGAATTACTTTGCGGGATAGCAATTTATTAATTCGTAGTGAAGCTAATAATAAAATCAGTTTAAATGGTCAATTAAATTCTGGTGAAGGGCAAATAAATTTAAGCGGTAATGCGAATTTTAAATCGGCAACTGATTGGAAAGCAAACCTGCATATTTTAGGAGAAAAATTTGAAGTGGTAAATATTCCAGATGCTTGGGGATTGGCTTCGCCGAATATAAAAATTAATTTGAAACCAGAATTAGTAACTGTAAAAGGGAAAATTCATATTCCAGAATTAGTAATTACGCCATTGGGTGCTAGTTCTGGAGATGCTTCGGCCGTTATGGCTTCCAAGGATGTTATTATTATTGATACTAGCCAAGCTAAAGTAGAGGTGAAGGAAATTGTACCACCTATTGCGGTTTCCAGCAATATTAAAGTTACTTTGGGGGAGAATGTTAGTTTTGATGGGATGGGATTTGAGAGCAATTTTGGTGGCGGAATTATTATTAGTAGTCAACCAGGTAAAATGCCGATTGCTAATGGCGAATTAAATATTATTGAAGGGCGTTATAAGGCTTATGGGCAAGATTTACGAATTGACCAAGGGCGGATTTTTTTCAGTGGCGGACCAGTTGAGAATCCAGGCTTAGATATTCGAGCTTATCGTTTAATTAAAAAGGATTTTGAGGAAATTATTGCTGGAATTTATATACATGGGACGGCGCAAGTTCCAAAAATGGATTTATATTCTATTCCAGCGTTTGATCAAAGTAATACTTTATCTTATATTATTATTGGTAAATCAGTCGCAGAAGCGAATCAAGGTGAAGGAGATTTATTACTTACTGTTGCAACTGCCATGCCTTTCACTTATGGAAATAATTTAGCCAAAAAACTTGGTAAAGAATTTGGTTTAGATGAAGCCAATATCAACACTGATGAAGGTATTGAAAAGGCGGCTTTAGTTTTAGGAAAATATTTGAATCCGAAATTATATATTAGTTACGGAATTGGTTTATTTGATAGTTCTCAGGTAGTTCGCATGCGTTATCAATTAACTGATCATTTTACAGTTGAAACCGAAACTGGGACACAAAGTGGAATTGATTTGCATTATAGTTTAGAACGCTAACTACCTTATTTAAGATTACCAAAATTGGCTTTTTGATAATAACAAATGCTAGAATTTTTAAAAACATTAAATGATCTTAATTATTTAAAACAGTTTAATAAAATTTGTATTAACGTTGCATCACCTAATAAAATACGTACTTGGTCTTATGGAGAAATAAAAAATACTAAAACT
This sequence comes from Thiomargarita sp., assembly GCA_023144675.1. GTDB lineage: Bacteria > Pseudomonadota > Gammaproteobacteria > Beggiatoales > Beggiatoaceae > JAGLFE01. Next base: position 11,636 of record JAGLFE010000098.1, read on the forward strand.
ATTAATTATCGCAATTTTAAACCTGAAAATGATGGTTTATTTTGTGCTAAAATTTTTGGTCCAGTGGAAGACTATCATTGTTTATGCGGTAAATACAAATTAAATCAATATCAAAATGTTATATGTACAGAATGTGGTGTTGAAACTATTGCCAGTAAGGTGCGGCGAGAGCGAATGGGGCATATCGAACTGGCTGTACCTATGGTGCATATTTGGTATTTTAAGGCTTTACCATCACGAATTGGGCTATTATTGAATATGTCATTACGTGATTTAGAACGCATTATTTACTTTGATGCTTATATTATCACTCATTCGGATATTGAGCAGTTAAAAGTAGGACAACTTATTGCCGAAACCAGTTATGAATTAACGATAGAAAACTATGAAATAGATGATTTTGAAGCTAAAATAGGTGGAGAAGCTATTTATGAATTATTACGTAATATTAATTTGGTAACAGAACAAGAAATATTAAAAAAATTATTAAATACAACAAATTCTAAAACTATTAAAACCAGGTTACTCAAACGTTTAAAATTAATTCAAGCCTTGATTAAATCCAATACCCAGCCGGAATGGATGCTATTAACTGTTTTACCTGTATTACCTCCAGACCTACGCCCTTTGATTCCACTTGATGACGCTGGACGGTTTATTATTTCTGATTTAAATAGTTTATATAGTCAAATTATATTACGCAATAATCGGGCTAAATATTTACTTGAAATTCATGCACCGACAGTGGTTTTGTATAATGAATTGCGGTTATTGCAACAATCTGTAGATAATCTCTTCAACAACGCTAGTAAATTATCTAACAATTCAGCCAAAGTGTCGCTTCAATCTTTATCTAAAATGATTAAAGGTAAACAGGGACAATTTCGCCAAAATTTATTAGGTAAACGAGTTGATTATTCAGGGCGTTCTGTCATGGTGGCTAATCCGCAATTAGAGTTGCATCAATGCGGTTTACCAAAAATCATGGCTTTAGAACTGTTTAAACCGTTTTTATTATGTGATATTAAACAGAATGGTTTCGCTATTTCTATTCAGGCGGCGAAAAAATTAATTCGACAAAAACCACTTATTATCTGGGATATATTGGCTAAAACTATAAAACAACATCCCATTATTTTAAATAAAATCCCTAGTTTATCTCGTTTAAATATACAAGCATTTGAACCTATTTTAATAGAAACTAAAGCTATTCAATTACATCCTTTAATTTATCAAATATTTAGTAACCAGCTTAATGAATTGGCGGTTTATATTCCATTGACAATAGAAGCGCAATTGGAAAGTAGTATTTTAATGATGCCCAGCAATAATCTGCTTTCTACTTTAAATGGACAGGTTTTTATATTACCTCCACAAGAAGCAATATTAGGTTTATATTATTTAACATATCAAGATGTGGAAGATAATCAGCCGAATTTTTTTGCTCACTTGGCTGAAGTGCAATTAGCTTATGAAACTGGTTTTATTAAATTACATTCTCCGATTAAATTATTAATTGAAACTACTAACAATAAGAAAATGCGAGTGGAAACAACGGTGGGACGAGCTTTATTATCACAATATTTGCCCGAAAATTTAGCTTTTGAATTAATTAATCATTGTTTAACCGCCCCCAAAATTTATCAATTGCTTAATACTTGTTTTCAATATATTACTTTTACCGAAATAGCTATTTTTATTAGACAATTAACTAATCAAGGTTTTAAATATGCTACTAAACTAGGTATTTCTATTAGCATGGACAATCTTTTGGTAACAGAATTTTCTAATTTAATTGAAATGGAGCAAAAACCTAATTCAGATCTAAATGCTAAAAATTATTTTATAATGGCAGCTCATTTACGTAAGCAATTAACGAGTATTAATATCGCTATGGCAAATGCGGGTTATTTAATGAGGCGTTTAATTGATGTTGTTCAAGATGAAATAATTACAGAATTAGATTGTCAAACTAATCAAGGTATTTTTATAAGTGCTTTAATTGGTGAGGAAAATAAAGTGATTAAATCATTGCGAGAATGTTTGCTGGGACGAGTTACGGCGGCGAATATTTTTATTCCCAAGACTAAAGAATTGCTTATAAAAAGTAATACTTTATTAACTGAAGACAATATAAATAATATTGAAAAATATAATATTCAACCAATTAAAGTTCGTTCATCTATTGCTTGTCAAGCGAGATGGGGTATTTGTGCGCAATGTTATGGGAAAAATTTAACTTCTCGGAAAATAGTAAATACGGGGGAAGCGGTTGGAATTGTAGCGGCGCAATCTATCGGCGAATCTTGTATGAAAATTGCCAATCAAAGTTATTTAAATGCACCTATTTCTAAAATAGATAATACAATAGCCAATAAGCAATTATATTATTTGACTGATTTATTAGAAGCCCGTCCGCCTAAAACAACTTCTCAATCTAGTAATGAAATGGTGAATTTACACGATATTTTAAATATTCAGGGCGTAAATGAGTTTGTCAACTTTTTTATTATGGAAATACAAATAATTTTTGCTAAATATGGTATTAATATTAGTAATAAACATCTTGAAGTGGTGATTGGGCAAATGTTGAAAACTGTAAAGATTATTCAGCCGAGAGCTAGTAGTTTTTTTAAAGATGAAATTGTTAATTATTCTCAATTACAGCAAGAAAATCAACGAATTATGATGGAACACGGGCAAAATCAGATAGCTACTTATGTTCCCAATTTATTAGGAATTACTAAGGCATCTTTGTCTAAAAAGTCTTATTTAGCGGTGGCTTCTTTTATGGATACCACCCGTATTTTATTGGATAATGCTGTCAATGGTCAATGTGATAAGTTACAAGGCATTAAGGAAAATACGATGGTAGGGCGATTGCCTCCAGTTGGGACTGGTTTTATAGATTTATGATAAATTTAGCAAATATTAAAATATTTTTTTTATTAATTGGATTATTTTGCTATTCTTCAGTATGGGCAATAGAATTAGGGCGTTTATTTACCACATCGACAGAACGTGCTAAACTAGATATGGAGCGTGATAATCCAACTATTCCTGAAGTAATGCTTGGGGAAACCCAAAAAGTTGAACCGCCTGAATTGCCACTTTTTGTTGTTTTTGATGGTATTGTGGTTCGGGATAATGGTTTATCAGTGGCTTGGGTTAATGGCAGTCAGGAATTAAGTCAAGAAGCTTTTAATTTTGAATTGGATATTGAAACCATGACAGTGTCTGTTTATTTTCCAAGCATTTACAAAAGTGTTAAATTAAAACCGGGGCAAGTTTTTAATACTGTAACTAATGA
>JAGLFE010000099.1 GCA_023144675.1 Thiomargarita sp.
TACGATATATTTTAATCGAACTTGATATGCCGATTCCTGAACCTTGTGATTTAGTCAATTTTATGGAAGTCTTAGATATTTATTTAGAAACACCAACTTTAATTTTATTTGATGAAATTGCTATTGGTTTAACCTCTCCCGATTTAGATGAACAATTTTGGTGGGGAATGCGTTCTTTAGGTAGCAATCATGGAGGTGGGCGTATTGGTTTTTTATTTACAGTCCATCAAGCACCTGAAAATATTTTATTAGATGATAACAAGCCCTCACCTTTTTTTAATATTTTTGGTCATACTCTTAATTTGGGTTCTTTGGAAGAAATAGAAGCCTTAAATTTAATTAACAGTTCTCCACAAGCATTTAGTGAAGAAGACACTCGTTGGATGTTGGAAAAAAGCGGCAATTGGCCAATTTTATTACAAATATTTTGTCATACCAAATTAACTGCATTGGAAGAAAATAAGCAAGATACTAGTTGGAAAAAGGAAGCTTTACAACGTATAAAACCTTATTTATATTTACTTGATGAATAATGGAGATGAATAATGGAAATAATAAAGAAACTTGCGGATTCGATTCAAGAAGATGCCCCTATTTACACTTTGGGTTTAATGGTTTTATTATTTATTAGCTTTCTTTTTTTTGGGATTTTTGGTTGGAATTTAAGCTATTTGACAATTGGTTATATAGTGCTATTATTATTAGTGAATATTTTATATTTTTGGGCAGAGTGCAATCATAATAATTGGTTTGTTATTTCGGTAATTATTGGTGATTTGGGATTGTTTTTAATTTGGGAATGGGTAGGTTTTTTTACTGGCTTATTTTTTCTACCTTTATTGTTAGTATCATTTTTTGAAGATTAATTGGAAAAGCGTAATTAGACAATTTTTTATATTTATTTTGCTATTAAAAAATTCGGTATTCCTGCACAAAGTAGTTCTAAATTTTATAAATATTTGATACTTAACAAATTTATCTGAAAAATCACTACATTATTCAGGACTACCTAAAATAGATATTTATAATATATCCATTCACTATCAAAGTTCACCAAACCCAGGGATTTTCAGAATAAATAAACACTTTTATGCTGTTAATCCTGTTTTGAAAACTAGAATTTGAATTATGATATAAAATTATATGAATGTGGTTCGCCACGAAAATTTAAAGCTTTTAAAATGCAGGCAGAGCTCAAATTACAAATATTGGTTATGTAGATTGGATTACACTAACTCAACCTACATAACTTGGTAGATTAGTTAGATTAAATCGTACTGATTTTTTTAACTTGTGCTTCTAATTGCTGCAAGGAAGTATTCATTTCTTCAAGCCGTTGTTGTTCTTTAGCAACAATATTAGCTGGTGCTTTATTAACAAACTTGGGATTATTTAATTTAGCATTACTTTTAGCTAAATCCTTCTGTAATTTTTCCATTTCCTTAGCCAGCCGTTTCAATTCTGCTTCTTTATCAATTAAACCTGCTAATGGAATTAAAATTCGTAAATTATCTAACAATGCAATTGCAGATTCTGGCGCATCCTCATTATTTTCCAGCCAAGTAACATCTTGCAAACGAGCTAAACGAGTAATAATTACATGATGGTCGTTCCATTTTTGCTTATCCTGGTCAGTAGCATTTTGCAATATAATTGGTAATGGCTTTCCAGGGGCAATATCCATTTCTGCTCGAATTCGCCGAATTCCTAGTATGAAACTTTTAATCCAATTAACATCTTTAATAGCAACAATATCAATTTTATTTGCTTGGGGTAATGGATATGATTCAAGCATAATAGTTTTAGTTTTTTTATCTAACAAAAATGCAACTTTTTGCCATAATTCTTCAGTTATAAAAGGGATAATGGGATGCAACAACCGTAATATTTGCTCTAATACTTGCAGTAAAGTATAACGAGTTCCCATTTTCATCTCATCATTAGTTTCCTCAGCTTGCAAGATTGACTTAGACAGTTCTAAATACCAATCACAATATTCATGCCAAACAAATTCATATAAAGTATTCGCCATTAAATCAAATCTATAAGTTTGAAGATGTTGATTTACCTGTTGTTCGACTTGTTGTAATAAGGAAATAATCCACTTATCCGCCACCGATAATTCTATTGAATCTATATTATCATTAGTAAAATGACAAGTTTTATTTTCAACATTCATCAACACATAGCGACTGGCATTCCAAATTTTATTACAGAAATTACGATAACCCTCAATACGAGCTAAATCAAAACGAATATCCCGCCCAGTGGAAGCTAGGGCTGTGAAGGTAAAACGTAGGGCATCAGTACCAAAAGCGGGGATTCCATCCGCATATTGTTTAATAGTATCCTTTTCAATTTTAGTTGCCATTTCTGGTTGCATTAAACTAGCGGTTCTTTTCTTAATTAGGCTTTCTAAATCAATCCCATGAATTAAATCTAATGGATCAAGCACATTTCCCTTAGATTTAGACATTTTATGACCAGAAGCATCACGAATTAATCCATGAATATAAACTTCCTTAAATGGCACATCATCCATGAATTTTAAGCCCATCATAATCATACGCGCTACCCAAAAGAAAATGATGTCAAAACCAGTTACTAATACGCTAGTTGGATAAAAAGTTTTTAAACGTTCAGTTTTTTCAGGCCAGCCCAAAGTTGAAAATGGCCATAATGCCGAAGAAAACCAGGTATCTAATACGTCTGAATCTTGCTCTAATTTGGTTGTTTCTGGAATTTTATATTTTTCCCGTACTTGCTGTTCAGAATAGCCAACATAAATATTTTTTTCTTCATCATACCAAGCTGGAATCCGATGTCCCCACCAAATTTGACGGCTAATACACCAATCTTGAATATTGTGCATCCATTCAAAATAAGTTTTTTCCCAGTTTTTTGGAATAAATTGAATTTTACCCTCTTCAACTGCTTTAATCGCTGGTTTAGCAAGTGGAGCAACTTTAACAAACCATTGGTCAGTTAAGAAAGGTTCGATAATAGTATGGCTACGATCACCACGTGGAATCATTAATTTATGTGGTTTAACGTCAACTAATAAGCCTGATTTTTCTAAATCTGCTACAATTTTTTCCCGTGCTACAAAACGGTCTAGTCCCTGATAATAGGCAGGTGCATTTTCATTTAACTTGGCATCAATAGTTAATATATTAATTATGGGTAAATTATGTCGTTGTCCCATCGCATAATCGTTAAAATCATGGGCGGGGGTTATTTTAACGCAACCAGAACCAAATTCGGGATCAACATAATTATCGGCAATAATGGGAATAGTTCGATTAGTCAAGGGCAATTTAATTTCTTTACCAATCATAGCTTGATAGCGTTCATCTTTCGGATGCACCGCTACCGCTGTATCCCCTAGCATAGTTTCTGGACGTGTAGTTGCAACAATAACTTCCCCACTGCCATCCGCATAAGGATAACGCAAATGCCACATAAAACCAGCTTCTTCCTCCGATTGCACTTCCAAATCAGAAACTGCTGTATGCAAAACTGTATCCCAATTTACTAGACGTTTACCGCGATAAATTAAGCCTTCATCATATAATCGCACAAAAACTTCTTTTACCGCATTAGATAAACCCTCATCCATAGTAAAACGTTCGTGTTCCCAATCTAAAGAACCGCCCATCTCACGTAATTGTTTAGTAATTTGCCCCCCAGATTCCGCTTTCCATTCCCAAACTTTGTTAATAAAAGCTTCTCGCCCTAAATCATGCCGAGTTTTACCCTGTTGCATTAATTGGCGTTCGACCACCATTTGGGTCGCAATTCCAGCATGATCACTACCAGCTTGCCATAAAGTAACATCACCCAACATACGGTGATAGCGAGCTAAAATATCCATCAAGGTATCTTGAAAGGCATGCCCCATGTGCAAAGTACCAGTTACATTAGGCGGTGGAATCATAATGCAATAAGCTGAATTGTTTCCCATTGGGGTAAAATAACCATTATTTTCCCAAAAGTCATACCATTTTTGTTCAATTAACTGTGGATTATATGTTTTTTCCATATTTGTATTCATTTTTAATTACCAATTAATGGCTTGTTTACCCCATGTTTGTAAATAGACGTTGGTTTTACTAAAATGCTGATTATTAAAGAATTTTTTAGCAGATAAGGGAGAGGGATGAACTGATTTTAAAATCAAATGTTTTTCACTATCAACTATTTTAGCTTTTTTCTGCGCATAATTTCCCCAAAGTAAAAACACCACCTGTTCCTTTTGTTCCGAAATTAACTTAATTACTGCATCGGTAAACTGTTCCCAGCCTTTTTTGCGATGGGAAGCTGCTTGATTTGCTTGCACAGTTAAGATGGAATTTAGCAATAATACGCCTTGTTTTGCCCAAGGTTCTAAATTACCAGAACTTGGTATAGATTTTCCCAAATCGTTCTGAATTTCTTTAAAAACATTCTTCAAAGATGGGGGGATTTTAACACCGTTATTAACAGAAAAACATAGACCATTAGCTTGACCGTCGCCATGATAAGGGTCTTGCCCAATAATGACAACTTTAATATTAGCAAAAGCACATTGATTAAAAGCGTTAAAAATAAGCGGTGTTGAAGGATAAATAGTTTGTGTTTCTAATTCAGTTTCCAAAAAAGTAATTAAGTTTTGAAAATAGGATTGTTTAAGTTCATGTTGTAAGTGATTTTTCCAAGCAGAAGTTAATTGTTTTGTTATATCCATATATGTAGCGTTTTGTTATTATAATATAATTATTATATCATATATCTTTCAATAACTTCTTTAAATAAACTTATAAAATATAGGTTAATTATATTAAGTTAATAAATTAATCACGTACTTTTTAAAAAATGCCTAATTTACCTATTTCTATTGAAGATGCTGCTTGGGTTGAAATTATCACTCCTTTATCTACAAAAGACTTATTTGATTTTTGTGCTGACATAGAGCGGCTTTATAAAATCAATCCTTTTTTTGAATTTATTAAATGGCAACTAATTGATAATAGCCATTTTTATTTTGAAGGGCATAATTTAAGTAATCAAAATAAAATTGCTACTAAAATTAAGGTTCAAAAAATAATTAATGGTTTTAAAATAAATTATCAGCAGGGTTTAAAAACAGCAACTTGGATTCAAATTAAAAGTGGTTCAGATGAGCGAGCTATTTTGATGATTATTGATGATTACAGCGGTTTAGCTAAAAATGAACGGCAACAGCGTTTAGATGAAGTTGATCAAAGTTTAAAAGTTTGGGGGCAGGCTATTTATGAATATATAAATTATTGGCAACGTTGGTCATGGTTTCCGCCATTTCGTTGGTATATGCGTTTATGGCAACAGATGAAACCGATGACAAGACGTATTAGTTATATGTTAATTGTGATTACCGTATTTGAATTATTATTGTTTTCAGTATTAGTTGTTATTTTAAGAATTTTGGGATAATAGTTTGAACAATTTTAATAGTTAAAAATTTATAATAAAAAGCTTGAGTTAGAAAAACTGTCTAAAGTATTGAAAGTTAATCGTTTGTAAATAAAATAAGTGTTTGTTTATATTATATATTACTTGTAATATTTAACAAAATATTGTAAATTAACATTTTTTAGATTATCATATATAAAATACAATTACGCAAATAAATTTAAGAGTTAAAAAATATTAAGTATATTTACCTCTTTAATATGTGTAACTTAAATTATTGAAATTAAAAGATATTATTTTATATGCTTTATCATAAATTTTGGTTTAAATGGATAATTTTTATTATATTACTATTAGCATTGATTAGTAGTAGTGTAAATTGGATTTTTGACCCACGAATATTACCAATTAAAAATGTATTTATTGATAGCCAAATTGTTCATACCCAAACTCATAATTTAAAAAAACTTATCACTCAATCTATTCAAGGCAATTTTTTTAGTGTAGAATTAGAAAAACTTCATTCAACTTTACTTAGCTTACCTTGGGTAAAACGGGTGCAGATTTACAAAAAATTTCCAGGAACATTACATATAAAATTGGAAGAATATCAAGTTGTAGCACGTTGGAATAATGATATGTTGGTGGATGATGAAGCTAAGTTACTTAAATTAAATATAAATAAGCATTTATATTTACCAAAATTCGTAGGGCAATTAGCAGAAATGAATAATATATTAAAACAATATAATAAATTAGCCCCGTTAATACAAGTTACTAATTTTAAAATTAAAGAATTTGGTTATGATAATCGTAAAAATTGGTATATTTTATTAAATAATCGTATAAAATTAAAATTAGGACAAAATAAAATTCAAGAACGATTAGAACGTTTTTTGAAAGCATACAATCATTTAATGCTACCATTAAAAACCATGAAAAAAAATAAGATATTACAGATTGATTTAAATTATACCAATGGTTTCGCCGTACGAACTACTATATTAGTTAAGTGAGGAAAAATATGCCTCTTAGAGAAAAAAATTTGATTGTAGGTCTTGATATTGGGACTTCTAAAATTGTTGCCATTGTAGGCGAAACATCAGAAGATGAAAAAGAAGTAGAAATTATTGGTATTGGACGACATCCTTCCAGAGGTTTAAAAAAAGGAGTAATTGTCAATATTGAATCAACGATTTATTCAATTCAAAGAGCAGTTGAAGAAGCTGAATTAATGTCGGGTTGTGAAATTAATTCGGTTTACACAGGTATAGCAGGCAGTCATATTCGTAGTATTAATTCGCATGGGATTGTTGCTATTCGTGATAAAGAAGTAACTCAGGATGATATTGGTCGGGTAATTGATGCGGCGCGGGCGGTAGCTATTCCGGCGGATCAAAGAATTATTCATATTGTTCCACAAGAATTTTTAATTGATAATCAGGAAGGTATTCGTGAGCCAATTGGTATGTCTGGAGTTAGGTTAGAAGCCAAGGTACACATGGTAAGTGGTGCAGCTAGTGCTTCACAAAATATTATTAAATGTGTAAATAGCTGTCAATTAGAAGTTGATGATATTATTTTAGAACAACTTGCTGCCAGTGAAGCAGTATTAACTGAAGATGAAAAAGGGTTAGGTGTTTGTTTAGTTGACATTGGCGGTGGTACTACCGATATTGCTATTTTTACTGACGGTGCTATACGACATACGGCTGTGATTCCAATAGCAGGTGATCAGGTAACTAATGATATTGCAGTTGCTTTACGAACTCCGACTCAATATGCGGAAGAAATTAAGATAAAATATGCTTGTGCGTTGACGCAGTTGGCTAATGCTGAGGAAACTATAGAAGTACCTAGTGTGGGTGCGCGTCCTCCACGTCAGTTAGCTAGACAAGTGCTTGCCGATGTAGTAGAACCACGGTATGAAGAATTATTTACCTTAGTTCAAAAAGTATTACGTCATAGTGGTTATGAAGATTTAATTGCTGCTGGCGTTGTTTTAACTGGAGGTAGTTCAACCATGGATGGAGTGGTTGAATTAGCAGAAAGAGTATTTGAGATGCCAGTACGTTTAGGTTATCCTAAATACGTTACTGGTTTAACCGATGTTGTACGTAACCCAGCTTATGCAACTGGTGTAGGTTTATTGTTGTTTGGTTATCATAATCACCACGAACGTTCTATAGATAGATACCAACAAAATAAATTAAGGGGTATGACTAGTCGTTTAAGAAATTGGTTTCATAGTAATTTTTAAAATATTTATAAATGTTAAATTATTTGGAGAATATATTCTTTGTAAGTAAGTTTTGTTCTCCAAAGTTTTAGAAAATAAAATTCAATAATTCTTTACACACCAATCACCTTCTCGCCAAGCAGGTAATTTTGGTTTTACAGGATAGCCTTCAATTTTAATCAACACAATACCAGTTTCTACTCCTTTTTTATCATACAATTTGACATGATAACCGCCAGCTAATTTGAAAAGTTGCTCTTCGATAATTGTTGAACCATAATCGTCATTAAAAAATATATCTTCATTGAAGACTTGAATTTTAATTTTAATTGATTCATCAGGTTTAGCAGAAAAAACTCGAGAACCCATTTTATTCATTACAACCACGGTATTTGGTTTAGCGGTTACATTTTTATCATAAATAAGCAGTCGTCCATTTAATTCTACAATAATGGTATTATTTTCATCATCTACTTCATTCCAAAGAATACGCACCAAATTTAATTGCAAGCCGCTAATAATAGTATCAGGATGAGTTTTATCTAAGAATTTTTTATAAGTTAATACCTCTGTTGCCATTATTTTTAACGGCAAAGTTGTTAAATATTGTTGAATAGTTTCCAATTTAGGATTAGTTTGTATGTTTTGATATAAAGTTTTATCAGCACGTATTTTTAATAAACATTGTTGCGCCAATATATGTCGTTCTAACTGATTTTTTTGTTGATAAATAGTCTCATTCATATCCGCCATTTTCTGAATAAGTAAAGTGTTATTTAGTTTGTGTAGTAAATATTTTAATTTTTGTGCATCATTTTTGCCCCGTCTAAACTGTTGCGCCAATTGAGATAATAATTCTTGACTGCTTTGTTCCAATTCCTGTTGTTGAATATATTGTTTAGCTTGGTTTACTTCTTGAATATGTAAGCCAGTTGGATAATGTTTTATGTATCGCTGAATCACTTTTCGGGTAATATTTAAATTAATTTTAATATTGTTTTCAATACTTTCCCATAAAAAAATTTCGTGATTAATTGATAACTGCTTCAATATTTTTTGTATTTTATTTTGAGTTAAAAAATTTCTAGAAATAATATGCCTAAAATAGGGAGCATTGCTATAATTTGTCAACCAATTTTTAGCTTGTTCTAATTCTTGAGTATTAGTATAAGTATTTTCATCGGTATAATGATGGTAATTAATAGTATCTATTAAAGTTTCGCCGCCGAACCACAGCACGATAAAGAATAAAATACTATAAATAGAATATTTTTGTTTACGAGTTTGACAAACCCGTAGAATTGCTTCTATTTGCTTAGTTTCATCAGCTTCTTTAGAAAAACGATTTAATAAATCTAAAGCTAATTTGCGACATTTGGCAATTTTATTAGCCGCCGAGAATTGCTTTAACTTTTCTAAGTCAATCAAATCACGTTGCTGGGCTAACCAAATAAACGGGTCTTCTAAACCAAAGGAATTTAAAGGATTAACCTGTTTTGGCACTTCAACAATTTCACCATCTTCTAATTGTTTATAGCTACTAGAACCCAAAGGACTAACTGGAAATACTTTAAACCGACCTGCTACAGTAGAAAATTGTAAAGTATCACTCAAAGCTTTATGTGGTGCCAAAGGTTCACTATTTAAAAAAGTTTCTAATTTTTGTTGTTCTAAAACAGGTTCAGAATACTCAATATCGCTGTATCTATCCCATTTATTAATTAATAAAACAATGGGAGTTTCTAAAGTAATTAAACTTTGTTCTTCATAACGTAATAAATTAAAAGCTTGTTGTAAACTATGCAAATTTGTATAAATTTGAGCTTGTCGTTCCTCATTTTGCTCAGTTTCATCAGCAGACAAAGCTTGAGCTAACACAATAATGCCATCCATTTTTATAAACTGTTTTCGTAGCTGTTTTGCTAACTTATTATCATTTATAGGATCAATTAATTGCCCTGAATAATCTATAAGTTCAACCCGAAAGCTTCGATGGTCAGAAACGGTAAAATCATATTCAAAGGTTAAAGTTGGATCATCGGCTGAATTAGTAGGTGGAATACTTGCATTAGAAAGTTGGTAAATACTTTCTTTCATCCATTCTTGGCTAAGTAATTTAATAACTTGTTGTTTATCTTCTTCATCTAGTCTATGAATTTGGTTTGTATCTATAGTTGATAAATCAATAGGAATATTAGTTTGATTCCAAACACAACTATAATGTTTAGGATGAGGAATGCGTGGCATCGCTAAGGCAGTTAATAGACAAGTTTTACCAGAACCTGATAGTCCATACAATGCAAAACGATAAATTTTTTTATTATTTTTTTTATTAAAATTCATATTTATGTTTAAATATTATCTGTAAATTTGTGTAATTCAATTATATATTTTAAATAGATAAAAATTCGCTAGTTAAGGATAAAATAGCATTTGTAAAGCTAAATGAGTATAAAAATTTATCCGATTACGCTTTCCTAATCAGAGCTACGACTTTTATTATCCTTATTCTGCTAGACCTAACAAAATATTCTTGTATTTTTATTTTAACTTTGTTATTATTAATTGCTTTATTTAGTGTCAAAATAATTAATTATTATTCCATTTTTTAAGTTTTACCAATTTCCGCTAATTAACTGCCAATGTTTAAAAATATAGGTTTAATTGCTAAACGAGATAATATACAGGCAAAAAATTGTTTGCAATTATTAATTGATTTTTTACATCAATATTCGCTTAATATTTTTATAGATAAAGATAGCCAAAATATATTGCCAAATATTTTACCAGAAATGGTTTGTGATATTGAAACTTTGGGTACAGAATGTGATTTAATTATTGTGATTGGTGGCGATGGTACTTTGCTACGAGCCGCTCGATTATTAGCAGATTACGATATTTGTTTACTGGGAATTAATCAAGGCACTTTAGGTTTTTTAACTGATATTTCACCGCAAGATACTGAAAATTCCTTAGAAGCCATTTTTAAAGGCGAATTTTTAAAGGAAACCCGTTTTTTAATCGAAGCCAATGTATATCGCAATGAACAATGTTTATGTTCTTCCAATGCCTTGAATGATGTTGTTATTCATCGTGGGAGTTTATCTCACATGTTGACTTTTGAATTATGTATTGACGAACATTTTGTTAGTTACCAGCGTGCGGATGGTTTGGTAGTAGCAACACCGACTGGTTCAACCGCTTATGCTTTATCGGCAAATGGTCCCATTGTTTATCCTTCTTTGAATGCCTTAATTTTAGTACCTATTTGTCCACATACTTTGACCAGCCGACCTTTGGTGATTAATGGCGATTCCAAAGTCAAAATAACTATGGTGCGCGCTCCTAAAGAACAAATTCAACTCAACAGCGATGGAATTCCTTGCCAAGCTCTTAAACAGGGTGATAATATTATTATTCAAAAAAGCAAGTCGATTCATCTTATTCACCCCAAACAACATAATTATTACGCAACTTTACGGACTAAATTAGATTGGAGTAAATCCATTTATTCTTCTTAATCGCTTTATTATTGAAAAAACGTGTTAATTTATCTACAAATCGAAAATTTTGCTATTGTTGAACGATTAAAATTATATTTAGAGAACGGTTTAACAATTATTACTGGTGAAACTGGTGCGGGTAAATCTATTTTAATTGATGCTTTAAGCTTAGTGTTAGGCGAAAGGGCGGATAGCCAATTAGTGCGACAAGGTTGCGAAATGGCACAAGTTGACGCTATTTTTAATTTGCCTGAAAATGCTTTGCTTTGGCTACAGGAAAAAAATTTAGGACAAGAACAAGAATGTTTAGTGCGGCGAATCATTAGTTATAATGGGCGTTCGCGGGGATATATTAATGACCAACTAGTTTCAGCGCAAACTTTACGACAATTAGGTGAATATTTGATTGATATTCATGGACAACATGCGCATCAATCCTTATTAAAAAGTGAAAAACAATGTCAATTATTAGATGATCTGAGTGAAAATAAAACAATTTTAAAGCAAGTAAAAAATATCTATCAACGTTGGAAAACTTTAAAAACATCCTTAGATAATTTAGGTGGTGAAGATCGAGAAGCAAAAATTGCTTTTTTACGTTACCAAGTCGAGGAATTACAAGAATTTGAATTAACACCTGTAGCTTTAACTAATTTAGAAGCGGAACATCGCCGTTTGGCTAATGCCCAAGAATTATTAGAAAATAGCCAACAAGTGTTAAATTTGCTGGATAATGAGGAAAATAAATCGATTTTATCTTCGTTAAACCATGCTAATTCTATTTTAGCAACAGTTCAACAACATGATACGCAACTTAATCCAATTACGACTTTATTAGATAATGCGGTCATTCAAACTCAGGAAGCAGTTGGAGAATTACGCCATTATGTAAATCATTTGGATATTGATGCCAATCGTTTGCATGAAGTTCAACAGGAAATTACCACTTTACAAGATATTGCCCGTAAACATCGGGTGCGTTTTGCAGATTTACCTGCTTATTTTGAGCAATTAAGCCAGCAATTAAATGAATTAACAAATTATGAAGTAAATGCTAATCAATTAAAAATAGAATTAGACCAAGCTTTGCAACAATACCAACAAGCGGCTGTAATTTTACATCAACAACGTACTGAAATTGCTGAACAATTAACTCACAAAATTATCAAAGAAATGCACCGTTTAGGTATGCCTAATGGAAATTTGGTGATTTCAGTGCAAGTGGTTAAGGATAGTTTGCCAACGCCTGTCGGTACTGATATGGTGCAATTTTTAGTCAGTACTAATCCAGGACATGAACCGAAATTATTGCAAAAAGTTGCATCAGGTGGGGAATTATCCCGTATTAGTTTAGCAATTCAAGTGATTACGGCGGAATATAGTGGCGTACCGATTTTGGTGTTTGATGAAGTTGATGTTGGAATTGGGGGGCGAGTTGCCGAGATTGTGGGACAATCATTAAATCATTTAGGACAATCAAGGCAAGTTCTTTGCATTACCCATCTGCCACAAGTCGCTTGCAAAGGACATCATCATTTACAAGTTAGTAAAACTTTTCGGCAACAAACTACTCACACGCAGATTAAACCATTAAATCATGCTGAACGTATTGAGGAAATAGCTAGGATGTTAGGCGGTGTTGAAATTACTCCACAAACTCTAGCTCATGCAGAAGAAATGCTACAACAATTAAATAAAGCTAATTCATAAACTACTTACCACCCGAAAACCGATAGTTTTGTCATAATAAGTTGCTTTCGCTCTAAATCGGGAAAATACGCTAATATGTTTAGGTAAACTATACCAAGACCCGCCTCTCAATGCATAAAAGTCATTTGAATTAAAACTATTCATGCAATATTGTTTAGGTTGCAGAGGATTTTCCTCATAAATAGAACAGGTCCATTCATAAACGTTACCCAGCATATCGTGTAAATTAAATGGGTTATTGAAAAAAGAATTAATTGGAGCAGTTTTTTTATTATCCCAACGACTGCCACAACCATCACAATTTGCATAGCCAGTATCCATCTCATTGCCCCACCAATATTGTGAATTATTACCAGCGCGAGCAGCATATTCCCATTCTGCTTCTGTAGGTAAACGATAATGTCGATTTGTTTGTTTATTTAACCATTTAACATAGGCAATGGCATCTCTCATTGAAACGTTAATGACTGGTCGGTCTTTACGTCCCCAATTTTGGTCATCAGTTTTTTTCCTGCCTGTAACTTTTGCAAAATAGTCATACTCGTCAAAAGTTATTTCGTAACGCCCCATAGTAAAACTATTAACAAATAACCATTGTACAAGTTGCTCGTCAGAATTACTACGATTATTAAAATTTCCCATTTGAAAATATCCAGCAGGAATAATAACCATTTCTGGACCTAAATGACCATTTTGCATCTTGTCCCGAAAAATTGCACCTGGTAAACAAGGACGGCTAGAATATGCAACTAAATCATTATTATCAATAGAAGGATATTTTTCTACATTAGCACTAATAGAAACTGATGGTTCTTCCAATAGAAACGAATAAACTGGAGCAAAATAACTATATTCCATCCAAAGCAAAAATAAACCAACGCCGGTACCAGCGATAATGGTAATAATAAAAGCTTTTATCAAGTTACTTTACTCCGATGCCATTTTGCTTATAAATTTAACTTTAAATAATCTATAATTTTATTAAATTATACCAATTTTTTGGATAAATTTTGTCTCATCAATATTTTTTGCCAATTGTTAATTTTGGTAGCCATTTAAGCTGTTTTCTATCTAACAACATAATAATAGTAATATCACCCCCCCGTTTTATAATTCAAATATTGAATTTTAATACAATGCACGCAATGCTCAATTTTAATTTCTAACTCATTATATTT